>NZ_JBXWRR010000003.1:0-277502 GCF_059613025.1 Ruegeria sp. BHSC223 | reverse complement strand
CTACAACAGCCGTCGACCGCACTCATCGCTTGACGGGAGAACCCCCGATCAGGCCTACTTCAACAAGCCAATACCTGATGCGGCAGCGGCGTAACCCAGGCGGAAAAACACTTACAGAACGCCCGAAACCTGTTCAAACAAACCGAACCACCTCTGTTATCAGGCCACCACTGGCAGGGCAGAGGCCCGGTATTCCAGATACAGGCTGCGTTCGAGAACCGGGTCGCGCAGTTGCATGCGATAGTCCCAAGCGGGTCGCACCCCGCCAATGGCGCCAAGTGTGCCGCAGAGCATGGCGCCGCCAGTGTCGAGCCCCGATTGCGCGACCAGATCGCCAAGCGGGCGGATCATGGCCAGCGTCCCCTCCTGATAGAGCGTCCACTCACCGTTTTCACGGATTTCACAACTCAGGATCAGCCGATCCAGATGAGGCGCGACCGTGTCGAACCGCCAGAGCATCGGCGAGACCGGTTTCGGGCAGGCCTGTTTCGAGGCTGCCACCGAGACGGTTTCAAGCTGGCGGTCCGTGTGGTCCGATCCAAGCCCGAGCCAGAGCGTGCCATCGAGATTGACCAGCAACGGCTCGACCTCGCCCGAGGTGTCGGGCCCCAGTACCTCGATCCTGGGGGCCTGCACCAGCAGCGACTGAGACACCCGGTAGAAAAGAGGCACCTGCGATGGCGGCGCGACACCGAGCGCCGCCAGCTCTTCGATATGATGCCGGACCGCGCCGATGTCGCGTCCGGTCCATCCGGCGACGACGAGATGCTCGATCCTTGCCTCGATCTCGCGTCCTTCCGCAACAAACCGCATCAGGCCTTACCCCCCAAGCACAGATGGCAGGAACAGCGCGATTGCGGGAAAGGCAATCAGCAGCGCCACCATGATCAGCATGGCGATCACGTAGGGGATCGTCCCCAGCATGACCTCGCTCATTTTGCCCGACTTCCGGGCCCCCTGAACCACATAGAGGTTCAGGCCGACCGGCGGTGTGATCAGCGCCATCTCGATCAGCACGATCATCAGGATGCCGAACCAGATCGGGTCGTACCCTTGCGCCACCACGAGCGGTACGATGATCGGGATCGTCACCACCATCAGCGACAGTGTCTCGATGAAGAAGCCCAGCACGATATAGATCAGCACCACCACTAGGATCGTGCCCAGGGGCGACAGGCCCAGCCCGTCGAGGAAGGTCTCCAGCTCGCGCCCGAGCCCGGCCGAGGCCAGTGTGAAATTGAGGAACGAGGCGCCAATGACGACCAGCATGATCATCGAGGTTATCTTGACGGTGCCAAGGATGGCTTCGACGAAGATCGCCCTGGACACGTTTCCGAAGAACGCGGCGATTGTCACCGCACCGGCAACGCCGACCGCGGCGGCCTCTGTCGGGGTTGCCCAGCCCTTGTAGATGGTTCCGATGATGATGGTGAACAGCAGCACGATGGGCAGCAGTTGCAGCAGGGCCCGCAGCATATCCCCCAGCGGAAACACCCGGCGGGTGCCGCCCAGCGAGGGGCGGATCAGACAGATGATCACGGTGATCGCCATGAAACCCAGCGCCAGTGCCAGACCGGGAACGAGGCCCGCCAGAAACAGGCGTGGTATCGAGGTCTGGGTCAGGAACCCGTAGACGATCAGGTTGATCGAGGGCGGGATCATGATCCCGAGCGTGCCGCCGGCCGCAATTGCGCCCGAAAATAGCTTGGGGTCATAGCCCAGCTTCTCGGCCTGGGGCATCGCGACCGTGGCGACCGTGGCGGCGGTGGCAACCGACGACCCGGAGGTGGCCGAGAACATCGTGGCGGTGGCGACATTGGCGTGCACCAATCCGCCGGGCAACCAGCTGACCCAGCGGTCGAGCGCGGCATAGGTGCGTGTTGCGATCCCCGACCGGACCAGGATTTCGCCCAGCAGTACGAAGAAGGGGATCGCGATCAGGGTCGCGTTGTTCGAGGTCGACCAGACCAGGTTGCCCAAGCCGCGGATCAGGGGAAACGGGCTAAAGAACGCATCGACCCCGAAACCGAGAAGAAAGAGCACGATGCCGACCGGGATCGACAGGGCGAGCAGCCCGAGCAGTCCGATTGTCACATAGCCGATCATTTCAACGCGGCCTCCTCGCCGAAACAGCCGATGGCAGCCTCCGAGGCTTCGAACCTGCCTTTCAGCACAAGCAGCAGCGCCGCCGCAAGCGTCGCCCAGGCAACGATGGCAAACCAGACCCAACCGGCGAACCATGGCACCTGCACCAGTGCCAGCGGGGTTTCCAGCGGCGTGTTCGCACGCGAGGAATTGGCCAGGGACCGGGCCAGCACCGGCCAGCATTTGACCGCGATCAGGGTGACGGTGCCCGCCATCATGATCATCGCGAACAGGTCGAACAGCGACCGGCCGATCTGTCCCGTACGCCCGCGCAGAAGGTCGATGCGGACGTGACCAAGTTCGAGAAGCGTGAAGGCCATTCCCCAAGAGGTGGCAATGGCCATCACATAGCCCGAGATTTCATCGGTGCCGCCAAAGGAGGAGCCCAGGCGCCTGAGCAGGACGTCGAGAAGGACGACACCGGCACAGGCCATCAGCACACATCCGGTCAAGATCGCTATTCGGCGATTCCAGCTGCGCAGTTTCTCCAGCACGATCTCTTCCATCTGCTCCTCCCTGACGGTGCCGATCAGTTCCCGATGGTCACACCGACGGTCGCGCCAACCGACGCGTTCCAGCGTTCGGCCCAGTCGCCACCGGCGCGCCCGGCCCAGTCAGGCAGAACCTCTCCCACCAACACTTCGCGGGCGCGGGCGAAATCGGCATCCGAGACCTCGACCAGTTTCATGCCGCGCGCGTCGCCGGCGGGGCAGTCGCCATTGCCGGTCAGGCAGGCGATGTCATTGACCAGCGCACCCTGCGCGCTGGCCCAGGCCGGGGCCTCGAAATCCGACGCGACCTTGGACGCGATCAGCGCCTGGGTGTCGGCGTCGAGGCTGTTCCACTTGTCCAGGTTCATCGCGGTCACGACGCTGTCCCAGCCACCCAGCGGGATCGGCAGCAGATGGGTCGAGACCTCCCACCAGCCCGCCGAATAGCCCGAGCCGGCGCCGGTTACGGCGCAGTCCACGGTACCCTTCTGCAATGCACCGGGTACCTCGCCAAAGCTGACATTGACGCCCTCGGCGCCCAGCGCTTCGAGGAACTTGGCGGTCATCCGGCCCGAGGCACGGACCTTGAGCCCCTTCAGATCGTCCAGCCCGGCGATCTCGGCATTGCAGAACACCACTTGCGGCGGATAGGGGGCGATGGCCAGAACATGCGAATTGAACCGGTCGCGGAAAATGTCGGTCACCATCGGCCGGGCCGCATCGACCATGGCGCGGGCCTCGTCCGCGGTCAGCGCCAGCAATGGCACATCCAGCCCTTCGAGCTCGGGCGCATCGGCAACGGCATAGTCGGCCACCGTCATCGCCACGTCATAGACGCCGTCACCCAGCAGGCGAAAAACGTCGCCGACGCCAAGATTCATCTGGTTGTGGGTGGTCAGATTGACATTGATCTTGCCGCCCGAGGCGGCGGGCAGGGCCTCGCCCCAGAACGGGGCTTCGTATTGCTTGTGCAGCGGCAGGCTGGACCAGCTGCCGACGACGGAAAGATCCTCGGCCATGGCGGGCGCGGCCAGCGCCGTCGTGGCGGCCAGAATGGTGGTGATACGCTTCATCTTCGTTCTCCTCGTTGGACGTTATGTCTTGTCATTGGTGAATGTAAGGACCGGGGCTTCGGCGTCCTCGGCCACGTCGGTGATCAGCATGTGTCCCGGCTTGTGGGTAATGCAGAGCGGCAGTCTGGCGGCCTCGATCGCGACCTGCGGGGTCACGCCGCAGGCCCAGAATACCGGCACCTCGCCGGGGCCGATGGGCGAAGGGTCGCCCCAGTCCGGCGCGGACAGGTCGGCGATGCCGAGACCAGCCGGGTCGCCCCAATAGACCGGTGCGCCATGGGCCAGCGGAAAGCGGCGCGAAATCTCGATGGCTTCGCTGACGCGGCTTTCGGGGATGGCGCGCATCGACACTACCATCTTGCCGGAAAAGGGACCTGCCGGCACCGTGTCGACATTCGAGCGAAACATCGGCACCGTCTTGTCGTTGTCGATATGCCAGACAGGTATCCCGGCCCGCATCAACGCATGTTCGAAGGTGAACGAACACCCCAGAGCAAACACCACCAGATCGTCCCGCCAGATGTCGGATATGTCGCTGGCAGAGCCTGCAAGCTTTCCGTCGCGGTAGATGTTATAGGCCGGAACGTCGGTCCGGATGTCGATGTCGCGGCCCAGGGTGAACATCATCGGGTTGCCGGTGTCGGAAACTCCGGTCAACGGGCAGGGCTTGGGGTTGCGTTGACAGAACCGCATGAAGTCAAGCGCATAGGCCTCGGGCATGATTGCCAGGTTGGCTTGCAAGTGGCCCTGGCCCAGCCCCGCCGTGTGCGACCGGTACGCGCCGGACCGGATCGCGGCGCGCTGTTCGTCCAATGTGCTGTTTTTCAGCTTCTGGTATGTTTCGCTCACGCGGGCCCCTCCATCGAGATGAAGCGAGGGTCGCCGGTTAGCTCTATAAACTCAAATCGAAACTTTTTCTCGATATCGATTAAGAATTTCTATCACGCTGGTATTCGGTGGCAACTTCCAGCGCCAGTTTTGCCGCCGTTTCAATCAGATGACTTCTGGGTTCGCCCAGATACGAGGCGGTAAACCGCAGCGGCGACGGCACCCAGCCTGGATCGAATTCCCGGATGCGCCCGGTGTCGACGAATTCCTGACCCAGGGCGCGCGGCAGGACGGCAACGCCCAGATCGGCCTCGACCAGCCGGAAACAGGCGGATAGCGAAGAAGAGGGGAACATCGACACATCCGGGCCAACCCGTTCGAACAGCATCTCCTTGAGTTCGCGATAGGGCCGGGTATTGCGGGCATAGGTCAGGACGGGGCGGGACAGGTACTTGTCTTCGGTCAGGCCGGGTTCGGTATTGGCCGCCGCATACCAGGCCAGATCAAAGCCGGGAAGTTCGATATTGTTGACGAAATACTCGGACACAGGGCCGAGGAGGATGGCCAGATCGATCTCGCGATTGAGAAGCCCGGCCCGCAGGTTCAGCGAGATATCCACGTTGAATTCGATATCCAGCCTTGGGTAAAGCCCGTGCAGCCTAGAAATCAGTTCGGGCAGCCAGCACTGGGCGATGGTTTCGGACACGCCCAACCGCAAACGGCCATCGATCCCTTGCGGGTCGACCACGTCGCGTTCCACCAGTTCGGTGAGATGTTCGAACTTCTCTGCATGGGCCAGAAGCAGCTCGCCGCGCTTGGTCAGCCGCATCCCCCCCGAGCGCCGTTCGAACAGTTCACAGGCAAGCGAATCCTCAAGGTTCTTGATCCGCGCGGTGACGGCGGGCTGGGTCAGGTTGAGCCCTGACGCCGCCCGGCGGACCCCGCCCAGACGCACGACCGCCAGAAATGTCCTGAGTTGCTCGATATTGATTCTGGTCATGCCGCATTGGTCGCATGACAGCGCCCGGTTTGGACAGACCAAACCATAGGCGCGCGTTAACAGTTGTATCCGTTTCGGTTATTCTCTGGCAGAACCTAATGAAAAGTGAGGTATGCTATGCGGTTGATAGGAGGTTCCATCGGACTTGGATGATGGCAACGAGAGCCATGACTATTGGGCCGGTAAATGGGCTGTTCTTACCGAAATAACTGGTGTTTTCGGTGGTTCGTTCGGACTGTTTCTAGCTCTGTGTTTGCTGGTGCCAGGAGCAATGGTTGCGTCTGTTATCTGTCGGTTGGGTCGAGCGACCTGAAGCGACCTTGCTAGGTGCTGGTTTGGTTTTTGTAATTTGCCTCACCATCAGCCTGCACTCGTTGGCTTGGTATTTTGGGGCGAAACGGCGGGAGCATTTGGCTTTCGAGGCGATGCAACAACTGGGAGCGGCAGAACTGGCTAGCGAAGAATGAGCTTGCCGAGTACGACTTCGTTCACACTCGACACCAACTGCTTGATCGAGGTTGAAGAGGGGCGTGCTGAAGCGGCGAATGTCAAAGGGCTGCTCCAAGAGCATGCCGCTGGTCGAGCCGACTTGGCATTGGTTGCTTCATGCGCCTCAGAGCGTCAGCTTGAAGGTGGGTTTCTTGATGATTTGGCTGTCTTCAGCGAACGCTGCAGACGGCTTGGCTTCGGGGGGGCTTGACCTCCTTAAGCCGATCATGCGGTGGGGGGTAGGCTTTTGGTGCCACCGTTTTTTTCATGGCCCGAAGGAAATGCGCGCGAGGAGGAAATCTATCTCGCTATGTTCCCAGCATCACCATACGAGTGGGCAGACTACGCGAGAGATCGGGGAGTTGGTGCATCTGACATCGCTTCTTCGGCATTCTTACGGTGGAGAAACCAAATCCTTGATGCGCAAGCGTATTGGGCGCACGAGAACGTCGGTCGGGAGCTGTTTGTAACGAGCGATGGGCGCTTCAAGAAACTGCAAGAGTTAACGAGCTTCCCAGACGCTTCGATAAAGACGCCTGAAGAAGCAGTGGCCATCTTATAGCGGGACTGGCTTGCTCTCGTTCGAAGGATGTGGGACACAAATAGCGCACGTTTCGGGACGCATGCGCGGCGGGCCGTTCTGATTATCCCTTGAAAAGCAGTGCTTTATGGGTCATTTAGGTTTGCTGAATAGCCCGTGTGGGGGCACCATTCCCGCCAAGCCTATCAGCGTTTTGCTCGGGCTGAATGGCCTGGGCCAGAGCGCTTCGAAGATCGGATCAGGGCCTGATCATCAGGCAATTGCCCGCGACCGCCCGGCATTGCGGCCCGAAAAGATGCAGCCGCCAAGGAAGGTGCCTTCCAGCGCGTTGTAGCCGTGATAGCCACCGCCGCCGAACCCGGCGACCTCGCCCGCGGCAAAGAGGCCCGGCACCACCTGGCCATCTGCGCCCAGCATCTGGCCATCCAGATTGGTATGCAGCCCGCCCAGCGTCTTGCGGGTCAGCACATGCAGGCGCACCGCGATCAGCGGGCCGTTGACGGGGTCAAGAAACTTGTGCGGCTTGGCGGTGCGGATCAGGCGGTCGCCGCGATAATTGCGCGCGGCATGGATTGCCATGATCTGCGCATCCTTGGTGAATGGGTTGACCATCTGCGCATCGCGCGCCTCGATCTGGGCGCGCAGGTGATCCTCGTCGATTGCCACCTCGCCCAGCTGGTTAATGCCACGCACCAGTTCGCTCAGGCTGTGGGCGACAACAAAATCCTCGCCATGCTGTTTGAACGCCTCTACCGGGGCGGTGGCGGATTTGCCCGACAGGATGCGCTGGCGGATCACCTCGGACCATTTGGCCGAGGTGAAATCGGGGTTCTGCTCGGACCCCGACAGGGCGAATTCCTTCTTGATCACCTTCTGGGTCAGCACGAACCAGCTGTATTCGTATCCGGTCTTGAGTATCTCGCGCAGCGTGGTCAGCGTGTCGAACCCCGGCAGGCAGGGCGGTGCCAACCGGTTGCCGCGCGCATCGAACCACATCGACGAGGGGCCGGGCAGGATGCGGATTCCATGCTCGGGCCAGATCGGGTCCCAGTTGCGGACGCCCTCGGTGTAATGCCACATCCGGTCGCCATTGATCACGTGGCCGCCCGCGCGTTCCGAAATCGCGATCATCCGGCCATCGACATGGAACGGCACGCCCGCGACCATGTCGTGGGGCGGTTCTCCCAGCCGGTCGCGCGGCCAGGCCTTGCGCACCAGGTCGAAGTTGCCGCCGATCCCGCCCGAGGTGACCAGGATCGAGGGGGCATAGACCTCGAACTCACCGATCTCGTCGCGATTGGTCTTTTGCCCGCGCTGGGCGGTGTCCGGGGCCAGTACCTCGCCCGACACCCCGGTCGCGGTACCGTTTTGCATGATGATATGGCTGACCTGATGGCGAAACCGCAACTCGATCCGGCCCGCCTTCACGTGGTCCTGCACCCGGCGCAGAAAGTGCTCCAGCACGCCCGGACCGGTGCCCCAGGTGATGTGAAAGCGCGGCACCGAGTTGCCGTGGCCGTCGGCATAGGAGCCGCCCCGCTCGGCCCAACCGACCACCGGAAACCAGCGCAAGCCCATGGCATGCAGCCAGGGTCGCATCTCGCCAGCGGCGAATTCCACATAGGCCTCGGCCCATTTGCGGGGCCAGGCGTCTTCCGCGCGGTCGAACTGGGCGCTGCCCAGCCAGTCGCGCAGGGCCAGATCGGCGCTGTCGCGGATGCCCATGCGGCGCTGTTCGGGGGTATCGACCATGAACAGCCCGCCCAGCGACCAGAAGGCCTGACCGCCCAGGAAGCTCTCGGGTTCCTGATCGAGCAGGATCACCCGCTTGCCCCGGTCGCCCAGTTCGGCGGCGGCAACCAGCCCGGCCAGCCCGCTGCCCACGATGATCGCATCGGCGGTATTCGCGCCCATATCCATCCTCCCCTGTCCTGGCCTCAGCCTAGGACGGCAGCAGGCCAGCAGGCAACGGCGCCGTTGGGTCAGCCGTAGCGCTGGGCGAACCGGCGCAGGATCTCGCCCGGTGCCGTGACCTCGGCGGCATGGCACATGTCGATCAGTCGCGCGGCATCCTCGGGCGGGAAATAGCCGTGATCCTTGTAAATCCGGATGCGCTGCTCGAAATCATGCGCATCCGCTTCCGGGTGGAACTGGGTGGCATAGACATTCTCGCCCCAGCGGATCATCTGATATGGGCAAGGGGCCGAGGCGACCAGATGGGTACAGCCCGGCGGCAGCGCCTGCACCGCCTCCTTGTGGCCGACATAGGCGTCAAAGACAGGCGGCAGGCCAGCGGTCAGCGGATCACTCGCGCCGCTTTCGGTAAGGGTACAGGTCGAGGGACCGACCGGCTCGCCATAACGCGCCTTGCTGACCGCGCCGCCCAGATGCGCCGCCAGCACGCCCAGCCCATAGCAACACCCCATGAAGGGATGATCGGCACCGGTGATCTGCGGCATCAGCCCCAGGATCGCCGCCTCGATCCGCGCTTCGGTCGCGGGCTTGGTGGCGGGGTCGTCGCTGACACAGCCGGGTCCACCGCCGACGATGACGCCCGCGTAATCGGTCACATCCAGCCCCTCGGGCAGGTCCTCGCAATCCAGCCGGATGCGGTGCACCCGCTCCGGCCCGATCCCGCATTTATCGAGGATCGAGGCGAACTCGGCATCGGCCGCGTCGGTTTCAGGGCGCAGTTGCAGGATCAGAAAGCGTTTCATGGCGCTTCGTCTAACGCGCAGTGCCCTGCCGGGCAAGCGCGCATGGCCAGCAGACGGGGGCAAGCGAGGCTCTGCCTCGCGCTCCGGAGTATTTAGGGCGAAATGAAGAGAGCAGGCCCTGCTGCTTCTTTCTGGTCGGAAATACTCCGGGGGAGTCGCCCGGAACGGGCGGCGGGGGCAGCGCCCCCTGCCTTGGACGGGTTCAAAGCGCCGCCATCACCTCGTCGGAGGCTTCAAAATTGGTGGTCACTCGCTGAACGTCGTCGTCATCTTCCAGTGCGTCGACCAGCTTCATCAGCTTTTGCATCGCTTCGAGGTCCAGCTCGGTCGTGGTCGAGGGTTTCCACACCAGCTTGGTCGAATCCGATTCGCCCAGCTCCGCTTCCAGCGCCGTCGATACCTCGTTCAGGTCGGTATCGGCGCAATAGATGATATGTCCCTCGTCCGAGCTTTCCACGTCCTCGGCGCCGGCTTCGATCGCGGCCATCATCACCGTGTCGGCATCGCCGACCTCGGCGGGATAGATGACCTCGCCCTTGCGCTCGAACATGAAGCCCACCGACCCGGTCTCGCCCAGGTTGCCGCCGTGCTTGGTGAAGGTCGAGCGCACGTTCGACGCGGTGCGGTTGCGGTTGTCGGTCATCGCCTCGACAATCACCGCCACGCCATTGGGGCCATAGCCCTCATAGCGGATTTCCTCATAAGCATCGCCATCGCCGCCGATCGCCTTCTTGATGGCGCGTTCGATATTGTCCTTGGGCATTGACTGCGACTTGGCTTCCTTGATCGCCAGGCGCAGGCGCGGGTTCTTGTCCGGGTCCGGGTCGCCCATCTTGGCCGCAACCGTGATCTCCTTGGAGAACTTCGAGAACAGCTTTGACCGCGCTGCGTCCTGCCGTCCCTTGCGGTGCTGAATGTTTGCCCATTTGGAATGGCCGGCCATGATGTCCTCGTCGCTGGTTGCTGGTTGGCGCCCATATAGACAAGGAGGAGGGGCGGGATCAAGGGAGCCGGTTGCAGGCCGCGCGGCGCCCTCTATGCTGGCGCCATGACGATTGACCAGATCCTGCTTTTCGCCCTTTTCGCCGCCGTCTTTGCCCTGCTGCTCTGGGGGCGGTTCCGCTACGATCTGGTGGCCTTCTCGGCGCTGATGCTGGGGGTGGTACTGGGGCTGGTTCCGGTCAAGGACGCGTTCTCTGGCTTTGGCCATCCCGCCACAATCGTGGTGGCGCTGGTGCTGGTGGTCTCCGCGGGGCTGGTGCGCTCGGGTGCGGTGTTCCTGATCACACGCACGCTGGTCGATGCCTCGCGGGGCCTTGGCGCCCATATCGCGCTGATGGGCGGGATTGGCGCGGTGCTCTCGGCCTTCATGAACAACGTGGCGGCGCTGGCGCTCTTGATGCCGGTCGATATCCAGACCGCGCGCAAGGCGGGGCGGGCGGCGGCGCTGACGCTGATGCCGCTGTCCTTTGCCACCATCCTGGGCGGCATGGTCACGCTGATCGGGACGCCGCCCAACATCATCATCGCCTCGATCCGGGCCGAGGCGCTGGGCGAGCCGTATCGCATGTTCGATTTCGCCCCTGTCGGCGGCGCGGCGGCGCTGGCGGGTCTGATCTTTGTGGCGCTGATCGGCTGGCGCCTGATCCCGACGCGCGGCGGAGGTGCCGCGGAGGCGGCCGAGGCGCTGGCCGAATATATCGCCGAACTGACGGTGCCAGAAGAGTCGCCCCATATCGGCAAACGCCTGGCAGAACTGGATGCCGAGGCGGAAAAGGCCGACGTGGCGATCCTGGGCCTGATCCGCGACGGCAAGCGCCGCTATGGCCGCGCCGCCAACACCATCCTGGCCGCCGGCGACACGTTGGTGATCGAGGCCACGCCCGAAGCGCTGGACGAGTTTCGCGCCGCGCTCAGCCTCGATTTCTCGGACAAGGAACGCCAGCAGGCACTGACGGCGGCGGGCGAGGGGCTGGACGTGATCGAGGTGGTGGTGACCGACGGCGCCCGTATCGCCGGGCGCACCGCGCAGGGGCTGGGGCTCAGCTGGCGGCAGAACACGGTGCTGATGGGCATCTCGCGCCAGGGCACCCGGATCACCCAGCATATTCGCCGGACCGAGGTGCAGCCGGGCGATATCCTGCTCTTGCTCTGCCCGCGCGACCGGGGGCCGGATGTGACCGAATGGCTGGGCTGCCTGCCATTGGCCACGCGGGGCCTGAGCGTGACCGCCAATGACAAGACATGGCTGGCCATCGGCCTCTTTGGCGCGGCGGTGCTGGCGGCCTCGGTCGGGCTTCTCTACCTGCCGGTGGCGCTGGGGCTGGTGGTGGTGGCATATGTGCTGACCGGCATCCTGCCCATCGCCGAGCTGTATGACCATATCGAATGGCCGGTGGTGGTGCTTCTGGGGTCGATGATCCCGCTGGGCGCCGCGCTTGAGGCCTCGGGCGGCACCCAGCTGATCGCGGGCGGGTTGGTGACATTGACCGAGGGCTGGCCCGCCTGGGCCATCCTGACGGTGCTGATGGTGGTGACGATGACGCTGTCGGATGTGCTCAACAACACCGCGACGACAATTGTTGCCGCGCCCGTGGGCATCCAGATGGCCAATGCGCTGGGCGTCTCGCCCGACCCGTTCCTGATGGCGGTGGCGGTGGCGGCCTCGGCGGCATTCCTGACCCCCATCGGGCATAAGAACAACACGCTGATCCTTGGCCCTGGCGGCTATCATTTCGGCGACTACTGGCGAATGGGTCTGCCGCTCGAGATACTGATCGTGGCGGTCACCATCCCGGCCATCCTGCTGTTCTGGCCGATGTGACCGGATCGGGAGCCGGGCGCGGAAAATTGCAAATTTTCCGACCCGTTTTCCGTGCCGGAAAACGGCGGCGCTATTCGGCGAAGGTGGCGATCTCACTCAGCGGCTTCTTGATCTTGGCCACCTCCGGCACGGTCGCGTCCGCTGCCGGGTGACCCACCGCGATGATCATCGTGGGTTTTTCCGAGGCGGGCCGCCCCAGCGCGTCGTTGAGGAACCGCATCGGGTTGGGCGTATGGGTCAACGCACACAGTCCCGCGTGATGCAGCGCCGCGAGCAAGAAGCCGGTGGCGATATTCACGCTCTCGGGCACGTAATAGTTCTTGTACCGCGTGCCGTCGTCGAACTGCCCCCAGCGTTGGGCAAAGACCACGATCAGCCAGGGGGCGTCCGTCAGATGCTCTTTCACCGCATTGGTGCCGATCGGCTCCAGAGCCTTGATCCACTCGTCGCCCGCACCGCCTGCGTAGAACCGCCGCTCTTCCTCTTCCGCCTCCTCCCGGATCCGCGCCTTCAACGCCGGATCGGCGACCGCTACGAAATGCCAGGGCTGGTGATTGGCGCCCGAAGGCGCGGTGCCCGCTGCGCGAATGCAGGCCTTGATCACCGCGCGTGGCACCGGCCGGTCCGCATAGTCACGTACCGTGTGGCGCCGCCGCATGGTGTCGTGAAACGCCTCTGCCGCCGCCAGCATCCGGGCATCGCTCATCTCGACCCGGTCGGGCAGTGGCAGGGCGGCATAGCTCAGCGCGTCACGGGCAAACATGGCTTCTCCTTCTCGGTTGCCTCTTTATCAGCCGCGTTCAAGCAGCGATCAAGCCCAGGCTCGCGGCCCGCCGCACCGCTCGGGTCAGCGGGGCGAGCGCCGGTGTCAGCACCCGGCTCACCTGCCAGGTCAGCGGTACATCCAGCGGTCTGTGCGGAATGAGAGGAACCAGATCGCCGTGGTCGACATGGGCCCGGATCAGGGCGCGCGGGTTCATTCCCCACCCCATAGCTGCCAGCGCGGCGTCAACGAAGCCCTGTGAGGAGGGTAGGAAATGTGTCGGGGGCGCCAGCTGTCTCCCGGTCTGCGCCTCGATCCAGCGCAGTTGCAGCTGATCCTTGGCGTTGAAGGTCAGGCAGGGCGCGCGCGACAGCGCCTGCACCGTGACACCTTCGGGAAACCACTGCTGCATGAAGGCGGGGCTGGCTGTTGCGATGTAGCGCAACGCGCCCAAAGGGTGGGCGTCGCAGCCTGGGACCGGTTTGCCATGAGCGGTGATCGCGGCGGCGACCTCGCCGCGCCGCAGCCACTCGGCGGAATGGTCCTGATCGTCGATCACCAGATCGAAGAGTACGTCCCTGACCTCGAACATCGCCTCCAGAAACCAGGTGGCCAGACTGTCGGCATTGACCGCGATCCGCACCCGCACCGGCCCGGAGCCTTGGTCCAGCGCCAGATCGCGGCTCACCTGCGCCTCCAACAGACCCACATCCTCGGCATGGCGCGCCAGCCGCAGACCGGCGGCGGTGCCCGTTGCGGGTGGACCGCGCTGGATCAGCGCCAGGCCCACTTTCTCCTCCAAAGCGCGGATGCGTTGGGACACCGCTGACGGCGTCACCGACAGCGCCGAGGCCGCGGCCTCGAAACTGCCCAGCCGCAGGATGGCAGCAAGAGCGGCAAGCTGATGTGGGTCGAATTTCATTAGAAACTCTAAACAAGGACAACAATCTTTAACTGGATTAAGTTCTTGCCGCCCTCTAGTCAAACCCGGCGACACCAAGGAACCCCGCCCCATGTCTTCTGCCTTCTTCTCCGGCTATGTCCTCAGTTTCGGACTGATCCTTGCCATCGGCGCGCAGAACGCCTTTGTTCTGCGGCAGGGCATCCGGCGTCAGCATGTACTGGCCGTCTGCCTGACCTGTGCGTTGTCGGACGCGGTGCTGATCACCGCCGGCGTGGCCGGGTTTGGCGGGCTGGCCACGGCCATGCCCTGGTTCGAGCCGCTGATGCGCTATGGTGGGGCCGCCTTCCTGATCTGGTACGGCGCGCGCAGCCTGCACGCGGCGCTGACCAAGACCGAGGCGCTGGTGACCGGCGAGGACGCCCGCCAGGGCGGAGGAGCCGCCCTGCGACCGGTGTTGCTGACGGTGCTGGCGTTTACCTGGCTCAACCCGCATGTCTATCTGGATACCGTGGTGCTGATCGGGTCGATTTCGGCGCAATATGGCGACAGGTTCGGCTTTGGCCTGGGCGCTACCCTGGCCAGCTTCACCTTCTTCTTCTCGCTGGGCTACGGCGCGCGGCTGTTGGCGCCGGTCTTTGCCCGGCCTCGGGCCTGGCAGGTGCTCGACACGGTGATCGCGCTGACCATGTGGACCATCGCGGCCAAGCTGCTGCTGATGTGACCGGGCAATCGCGGGTCGTTCGCATGTGAAGGGTTGCCCCGGCGCCGGAATGGGTGTTCAACCCTGATATGCCTCTGCCCGAGACCCCAGACTCCCGCCCGCTGGCCGGCATCCTCTGGATGCTTGCGGCGGGCCTGTCCTTTGTGGTGATGACCGCGCTGGTCAAGTCGATGGGGCAGGGCATGCACCCGATCCAGTCGGCCTTTCTGCGCTATCTGCTGGGCATCGTCTTTGTGCTGCCTGCGCTGCGCAGCCTGCGGTCGGCGCGGCTGACCCGGCGGCACTGGACCATGTTCGGCCTGCGCGGGGCCATCCATGCGGTGGGGGTGATGCTGTGGTTCTTTGCCATGACCCGCATCCCGCTGGCCGAGGTCACCGCGATGAACTATCTCACCCCGGTCTATGTCAGCCTCGGCGCCGCCCTGTTCCTGGGCGAGACGCTGGCGGCACGCCGGATCACCGCCATCTTCGTGGCGCTGATCGGCGCCGCGATCATCCTGCGCCCCGGCTTTCGCGAGATCTCGCCCGGTCATCTGGCGATGCTCGGGACCACGCTGACGCTGGGCGGCTCTTATCTGCTGGCCAAGGCGGCGGTCGAGGATCTCAGCCCCGCCGTGGTGGTGGCGCATCTGTCGATCTGGGTCACGGTGGCGATGATCCCCTTTGCGGTGGCGGTTTGGCAGACCCCCAGCTGGCAACAGCTGGGGGTTCTGTTCGCCATCGCCAGTTTCGCCACTGCCGGGCATTACTTCATGACGCTGGCGCTCAAGGCGGCACCGGTGGCGGTGACCCAGCCGGTCACCTTCCTGCAACTGATCTGGGCCACCTTGCTTGGCGCGCTGGTCTTTGGCGAGGGGGTCGATATCTGGGTGGTTGCGGGCGGCACTTTGATCCTCGCCTCGGTCAGTTTCATCACCTGGCGCGAGGCGGTGCTGAAGCGGCGCCCGATCACCCCGCCCAGCATTGCACCGAAGCTGTGACCCGTTTGAAGGGGCGCGCATCAAAGGGAAATCGCATGAGAGGCGCTGCGGCCATAATCTGTCTTTTGTTCGCGCCCGGTGTGGTGCAGGCCGGGTTCCAGATCTGCAACGATACGCCGGTTACGCAATCTGTTGCGCTCGCCTTTCGTGGTCCCGGGGACTGGATCAGCCAGGGTTGGTATGTGTTCGCACCGGATCAATGCCAGACCGTGCTGGAGGGTGATCTGACCAATCGCTATTATTACGTGACTGCGCTGGCCGAGGGGTGGGCGTTTGACCACCATGACATCGCCTTTTGCGTCAAGCAGGGTGTCTTTGACATTGTCGGCGCCGAAAACTGTCGGGAACGCGACCTTGTCACCAACTTGTTTCGCGAGGTTGATACCGGCCCCACGGCGACCGGTTTCCGGTTGGACCTGTCACCTCTGGTTCGACCTGCCGATGATTGATTGACGCGTCAATAAATATTCCCTAGCGTTTTTTTAAACCAATGGCGCTGGGGAGAGGGCATGCCGAAAATCGGAATGGAACCGATCAGGCGCGATGCGATCGTCAAGGCGACGATAGCAGAACTGGGCGTGCAGAAAAGCCTCGATGTCACCGTCAGCCAGATCGCCCGCCGGGCGGGCATGTCGAGCGCGCTGGCGCATCACTATTTCGGTGGCAAGGACCAGATCTTTCTGGCCGCCATGCGTCATATCCTGACCGAGTTCGGCGACGAGGCGCGGGCCGAGATGAAGGCCAGCACGCCAGCCGACCGACCGCAAGCCATTGTGCGGGCCTGTTTCGCGCATTCCTGTTTCACCCCGGATGTGATCGCGGCATGGATGACCTTCTACGTGTTGTCGCAGACCAATGACGACGCGCTGCGCCTGTGGCGCATCTATCAGGCGCGGCTGTATTCCAACCTGGTTCATGCCCTGCGTCCGGTGGTGCGCAATCCGGGCGAGGTGGCCAGTGATATCCGGGCGCTGATCGACGGGCTCTACATCCAGGCGGCGTTGGGCGCACCCGGAGAACCCGATTTGGCCTGCGCCCATGCTTTGCGTGTTCTTGATACCCTGATCGAGGCTGGTAGATGACCCAACCCAATATCCTGATCCTGATGGTGGATCAGCTCAACGGTACCCTCTTTCCCGATGGTCCCGCCGACTGGCTGCATGCGCCCAACCTGAAACGGCTGGCGGCGCGCTCGACCCGGTTTGCCAATGCCTATACCGCCAGCCCGCTCTGCGCGCCGGGGCGGGCCAGTTTCATGTCCGGCCAGTTGCCGTCGCGCACCGGGGTCTATGACAACGCCGCCGAGTTCCGCAGCGATATCCCGACCTATGCCCATCACCTGCGCCGCGCGGGCTATTACACCTGCCTGTCGGGCAAGATGCATTTCGTCGGCCCCGACCAGTTGCACGGGTTCGAGGAGCGGCTGACCACCGATATCTATCCGGCCGATTTCGGCTGGACGCCCGACTATCGCAAACCGGGCGAGCGCATCGACTGGTGGTATCACAACATGGGGTCCGTGACTGGGGCAGGCGTGGCCGAGATCACCAACCAGATGGAATATGACGACGAGGTCGCCCATCACGCCAAGGCCAAGCTTTACGATCTGGCGCGCGGCAAGGATGGCCGCCCCTGGTGCGTCACCGTCAGCTTCACCCATCCGCATGACCCCTATGTGGCGCGGCGCAAATACTGGGACCTCTACGAGGATTGCGAGCACCTGCTGCCAGAGGTGGGCGATCTGGGCTACGACAAACACGACCCGCACGCCAAGCGCATCTTCGATGCCAATGACTGGCGCAATTTCGACATCACCGAGGACGACATCCGCAAGTCGCGCCGTGCCTATTTCGCCAATATCTCCTATCTGGACGACAAGGTGGGAGAGATCCTCGAGGTGCTGGACACCACCCGGCAAGAGGCGATCATCCTCTTTGTTTCCGATCACGGCGACATGCTGGGTGAGCGCGGGCTGTGGTTCAAGATGAACTTCTACGAAGGCTCCGCCCGGGTGCCGCTGATGGTGGCCGCACCGGGCATGGCCCCGGGCCGCATCGACACGCCGGTTTCGACCATCGACGTGACGCCTACGCTGGGCGAACTGGCGGGTGTCGACATGGCCGAAATCGCGCCCTGGACTGATGGCACAAGCTTGGTGCCACTGGCAAACGGCACCGAGCGCACCGCGCCGGTGCTGATGGAATACGCCGCCGAGGCATCCTATGCGCCGCTCGTTTCGATGCGCTATGGCAAGTGGAAGTACAACCGCTGCGCGCTCGACCCCGACCAGCTTTTCGATCTGGACGCCGATCCGCATGAGATGACCAACCTCGCCGACCACCCCGATCATCAGGGCACGGTACAGAGCCTGCGCGCCAAGTCGCAGGCCCGTTGGGATCTTGACCGTTTCGATGCCGAAGTGCGCGCCAGCCAGGCCCGCCGCTGGGTGGTTTACGAGGCGCTGCGCCAGGGCGGCTATTATCCCTGGGATTACCAGCCGCTGCAAAAAGCCTCGGAACGCTACATGCGTAACCACATGAACCTTGATAATCTGGAGGAAAGCCAGAGGTTCCCGAGGGGGGAGTAGCTGTTTCCCCTGATGGTACTCTGGCAGCGACGGAAATGATCGTGACCCCCATTTTTCCACGCCGTGACAGGCGATTTTCCAGCGCTCAAGCCGTTCGCTTCGCACATTCAAATCAGGTTATGATCGGGTAAACTCCTGTTCCAAAAGAGGGGGATCATGACCACATCAGAACACATCGCCGCGTTGACCGCGCTTGTCGAAACCTACGTGGTGGCGATGACCCGGGGCGACCGGCCCACGCTGGAGCGGATATTCTTCGACCGGGCCAGCGAGGTGGGCCATTACGAAGGGGAGCTGCTCTGGAATTCTCGCGACGCGTTCATCGCCATGTGCGAGGACGCGGCCGATGCGGAAACCGATCCGTTCTGGGCGATCAATTCTGTTTCGGTGCAGGGGGACATCGCGCAGGTCCATGTCGAAAACGATTGGGCCGGCATGCGCTTTGACGATTTCCTCACGCTGCTGTTGCACGAGGGCAGTTGGCGCATCGTGTCGAAGGTCTATCGTATCCGCTGAATGTCCGCCGCTCCGGCGGTCTTACCCGTTCAGCAAAGCTTCGACCTCGACCACGCTCGCCGCACCCTTCAGCACGGTGAAATCGCCGCGTTCCAGCATGGCGCGGGTGCCGTCCAGCAGGATCTGTTGCGTCACCCGGGCCAAACCGCCACCGATCGAGATCCGGGAAACCCCCAGCGCGCCCATCTGCTCGGCGGTCAGATCCCGCATTTCCCCCGCCGCCAGCAGGTTGACCGGCGTTCCGGTATCGGCCAGCGCCCGGGTGGTATCTGCATCGACAAGCGGGGCATAGATCACGTCCGCGCCCGCCTGGGCAAAAGCGATGCAGCGGCGCAGGGCCTCGGCCTGATCATAGCTCTGCATCAGCCAGCCATCGGCGCGCGCCGTCAGAACGATATCCACCTCGCGGGCGGCAGCCACCGCCGCCTCGATCCGGGCCAGGGCCAGATCGAAGGAATAAGACCCCTTGGACGGCATCATGGTATCCTCGATCGAAACCCCGGCCAAACCCGCCTCCGCCGCCAGGCGCACCGTCTCGGCCACGGTGTCGGGGCTGTCGCCAAACCCGTTCTCGAAATCGCCGTTCACCGGCACATCGACAGCGGCGCAGATATCCGCCGCGTGCCGCAGCGCGATCTCGCGCGTGATCTGCCCGCCATCCGCAAGACCCAGGGTAAACCCATGTCCGGACGAGGTCGTCGCCAGCGCCCGCGCGCCCAAACCGGCCATGACCTTGGCCGACCCGATATCCCACGGGTTCGGCATCACCAGAGGATCACCCGGAACGTGCAGGTCCCGAAAACGCTTGGTCAATTCATCGCGGCGCATGATGGCACTCCTCATTGATCTGGCGGCACGATGAGCATATCGGCCTCGGGCGCGAAAGAAACGGCAATCCTGAGATGACGCGCGCGCCTGTCACCGCCGGTCCAGTAACAACTCCGTCAGGGCCCGCGCATCGGCCCGAGCCGATGCCGCATCGGGGATCGTGTCGCCCTGCGCCGCTTCGATCCAGATGCCGTCCATATAGGCCTGTATCGTCGTCTGCACCCTGTTCAGACCCTGTTCCGGCACCAGTTGCCGCAGTTCCCGGCGGATGTTGCTTGCCACCCGCGCCCGGTTGATCCTGTGCAGCCGCGACAGGCTGTTGGTATAGGGCGCATTGGCCCAGAACTGCACCCAGACCGAACATTGCGCGGGCGTGAACAGCGTATCGTCGAAATTGGCCTCGACAATCGCAAGCAGCCGCTGGCGCGGTGTCCTTGCCTCGGCCAGTCGGGTCAGCAATGCCGTGTGCAGGATCGACAGCAGACGGCGCATGGTCTCTTCCATCAGCCGGTCCTTGGACCCGAAGTAATAGTTGATCGACGCCGCCGAGGCCCCGGCCTCGCCCGCGATCTCGGCCATGGTGACCGAGCCGAATCCCCTTTGATGCAACGACCGGATCGCGGCGGCGACCAGCTCGTCATTGCGGATATCCCGAATGCGTTTGCGTCTCATGCGGCCATATTGGCCAATCGGTCAAACTGTTCAAGTTTAAAGGATTATCGAAAAACTTGTATGGTGATACAAGTTTTGGTTCTTTTGATCAGGTTATTGTGCTAATTTCCCGCATCATTCGACCCGGCCCCGAGGAGAGGGCGGGCGTGACCCCAGGGAGGAACCATGATCCTGAATTCGATCTTGAGCTTCGGGCTGCTGCTGACATTTGGTCTGGTGGCCTTTTGCGTCATCAAATGGCGCGATGTGGACTGTATCGGCCCGACGCCGGTGCATCTGTTCACCTTTATCGCGATCCTGTTCACCTCCGGTCTGGATGTCGGGCTGATCATGTTCCCGCTGGCCGAGTTCGGCGGCTATGCAGACGAGCCCGCCTATGCCTTTGCCAACCCGCTGGCGATCGAGTTCGGGTTCTGGGGCTTTCTGATCTGGGCGTTCTACTTCCTGACTGCCTTCTATTTCTGCGTGATCGAGCCGCGCGTCGGATTTTTCGAGATCCCGCTGGTCAAGCTGATCAACAACATCGTCATCATCGGCACCTGTGCCTTTACCGCCAGCCTGTTCCTGATCTATCTGCCCGGCTACATTCCCGAGATCGGCGATGGCGAGACGGTGGTGCCCGCCTTCTACGTCATTGTGTTCCTGACCATTCTGGCGGCGGCCTATTCCTCGACCGATCTGAAATATGTGCGCGTGCTGTCGGTCGGTTCGACCTTTCTGTTCCTGGCGCTGATCCTGGGCATGTGGGCCAGCGCGGGCATGGGCCTGGGCGGTGTCGGCCAGAACCTTGGGCTTTTGGGTGCCTATTTCGGCAACCTGCAGGAATTCGTGTTGCCGCTGACCGATTACCACGCCTTCTACCTGTTCTGGTGGTTCGCCTGGTCGATCATGATCGGTCAGTTCACCTCGCGCTTTGTCGGCGGGCTGAAGACCTGGCAATTGCTGATCGCGCTTTTGGTGTTCCCCTCGATCCCCTTGGCGATCTGGTTCTCGGTTCTCTATTTCTATCACGAGAACGGGATCAGCACCGCCGGGCTGACCAATGTGGCGATGATCGTGGTGGGCATCACCTTTGTCATCAACTCGCTCGACTCGCTGATCCGGCTTTACACCGACAACCTGTCGATCACGGTCGAGCGTCTGGGCCGCCCGGTCTATATCGCGGGCAATGTCGGCGTGCTGTTCGCGCTGACCCTGCTGTTCCAGAGCCAGTGGCTCCAGATCCAGTGGGTCGGCTCGATCGTGATCGGCCTGTACCTGGCCTGCGTCCTGTTCATCGCGCTGCGTCACCGCAGCACGGTGATGGCGATCAGGACATCCCCCGAAGACCGCGCGCTCGATTTCCACAAGGTCGAGAGCGTGCACTGACACAACCGGACCCGGCCCCTGTTGGCCGGGTTCCCCCTTTGGCGTGCGCAAGGCGACGCCGGCAGCAAGGAAAGACAGACGGATGGAAGCGGATTTTGTCATCGTGGGGGCCGGCAGCGCGGGCTGCGCCATGGCCTACAGGCTCAGCGGGGCGGGGGCCTCGGTTCTGGTGATCGAACATGGCGGCACCGATGCGGGGCCGTTCATCCAGATGCCGGCGGCGCTCAGCTATCCGATGAACATGTCGCGCTATGACTGGGGTTACCTGTCCGAGCCCGAGCCGCATCTGAACAATCGCCGCCTGGTCTGCCCGCGCGGCAAGGTGATCGGCGGGTCGTCCTCGATCAACGGCATGGTCTATGTGCGCGGCCATGCGATGGATTTCGACACCTGGGCCGAGATGGGCGCCGACGGCTGGGCCTATGCCGATGTGCTGCCCTATTACAAGCGGATGGAGACCTGGCACGATGGCGGCCATGGCGGCGATGCCACCTGGCGCGGTACCGACGGGCCGCTGCATGTCACCCGCGGCCCGCGTACCAACCCGCTGTTCAAGGCCTTTGTCGAGGCCGGGCGGCAGGCCGGGTACGAGGTCACCGGCGACTATAACGGCGAAAAGCAGGAGGGCTTTGGCCCGATGGAGCAGACCGTCTGGAAGGGGCGGCGCTGGTCGGCGGCCAATGCCTATCTGAAACCGGCGCTCAAGCGCGAGAATTGCGACGTGGTGCGCGGCCTGGCCGCCCGCGTGGTGATGGACGCGGGCCGCGCCACCGGGGTCGAGATCATCCGGGGCGGCAAGGCCGAGGTGATCCGCGCCCGTCGCGAGGTGATCATCGCGGCCTCGTCGATCAACTCGCCGAAACTGCTGATGCTGTCGGGCATCGGTCCGGCGGCGCATCTGGCCGAACATGGCATCGCGGTTGTGGCCGACCGCCCCGGCGTGGGGGGCAACTTGCAGGACCATCTGGAGCTATACATCCAGCAGGCCGCGATCCAGCCGGTGACGCTCTACAAGTACTGGAACCTGTTGGGCAAGGCGGCGATCGGCGCGCAATGGCTGTTCACCAAGACCGGGCTTGGCGCCTCGAACCAGTTCGAAAGCGCGGCCTTCATCCGCTCGCAACCCGGCGTGCCCTATCCGGATATCCAGTACCATTTCCTGCCCATCGCCGTGCGCTATGACGGTCAGGCCGCGGCCGAGGGCCATGGCTTCCAGGCACATGTGGGGCCGATGCGCTCGCCCTCGCGCGGGGCGGTCACCCTGCGCTCGGACCGGCCCGAGGACGCGCCGGTGATCCGCTTCAACTACATGAGCCATGAAAAGGACTGGGCCGATTTCCGCACCTGTATCCGGCTGACGCGCGAGATCTTTGGTCAGGACGCGTTCAAACCCTATGCCGGCAAAGAGATCCAGCCGGGTGCGGCGGTGCAGAGCGACGACGAACTCAACGCGTTCATCGCCGAACATGCCGAAAGCGCCTATCACCCCTGCGGCACCTGCCGCATGGGTCGGGCGGATGATCCGAACGCCGTGGTCGACGGGCAGGGTCGGGTGATCGGTGTCGAGGGCCTGCGCGTGGCCGACAGCTCGATTTTCCCGCAAATCACCAATGGCAATCTCAACGCGCCTTCGATCATGGTGGGCGAGAAGATGTCGGACCATATCCTGGGCCGCGACCCGCTGCCGCGCGCCAATGACATCCCCTGGATCAACCCGCGCTGGGAGGCCTCGCAACGGTAAGGCAGGGGCAGAGATTTTTCGTCGAAAAATCTCGCCTGCCGTACCCGATTTGATCCCTGTCAATGTCGGCCTTGTGGAGGGCGTCTAGCCTCTGGGCTGACATTGAAAAAGGAGCGAACGGATGTCCCATACCCCGCATGAACTGGCCGAGGAATTTCCCGAAAAGGTCGATCTGATGAGCCAGCTCAAGCAGACGGATGCGCATTTTTCCAAACTGGCGGACGAGTATCACGAGATCAACCGGGCTGTGCACCGGGCCGAAACCAACGTGGAACCCATGGAGGAACTGGCCGAGGTCGAGCTGCGCAAGAAGCGCGCGGCGCTGAAGGATGAGATCTGGGGCATCCTGTCCAAGGCCTGATCCGAAGGGACGGGGGCTCTGCCCCCGTCGCCTGTCGGCGACTCCCCCGGAGTATTTTCAGCGAAATGAAGATCAGTTGACCTCGTAGGGCAGGGTGCCGCGATGGTCGCTGTCGATGGTCAGGCGCCGCTCGAGCGGCGGGACCGAGCGCTGGTGGCAGGTCTTGCGCTCGCAGATGCGGCAGGAAATGCCGATCGGCTCATAGGCGCTGGCGTTGCTGACATCGAGATTATCGGCATAGACCAGTTGATCGGCATGGCGCACCTCGCAGCCGAGCCCGATCGCATAGCGTCGCACTGGTGCCCCGAAGGAGCCGCCGGTCTTGGACACGTCACGCGCCAGCGAGATATAGCGCACGCCATCGGGCGTTTCCGCCAGTTGTCGCAAGAAATGGCCGGGGGTTTCGAACGCGCGATGCACGTTCCAGAGCGGGCAGGCGCCGCCGAAGCGTGCGAATTGCAGCCGCGTGGCCGAGTGGCGCTTGGTGATGGTGCCGGCCTGATCGACCCGGACAAAGAAGAAGGGGATGCCCTTGGCGCCCGGCCGTTGCAGGGTAGAGAGACGGTGCGCCACCTGCTCGATCGAGGCGCCGAAGCGGGTGCTGAGCCGTTCCAGATCATGACGGGTCTGTTGGGCAGCCTCCAGAAAGGTGCCATAGGGCATCAGCGCCGCACCGGCGAAGTAATTGGCCAACCCGATCTTTGCAATGGCGCGTGCCTCGTCACTATGGAAACGGGCGAAATCGAGCGTTGCCTCGAGCAGCGAGTTCTGGCTGAGCAGCGCCACCTGCAAGAGCAGTTGAAACACCTGGGTCTGTGGCGCGCTGCGGGTGGACAGCCGCAGCAGGCGGGTTGCGGGGTCATATTGGCGCAACGCCTCGATATCGGTCAGCTCGACCGTGATGCCGCGATCGGCCAGTGCGGCCAGCGCCGCGCCGCGCACCCCGTCGGTCTGGGCCCGGGCCGCGAACCGCTCTGCCGCGTGATCGACCGCGTCGATATAGTTGTCGCAATAATGGAAGAAGTCGCGCACCTCCTCCCACGGGCTGGCTTGGATGCGGGCATCCTCGCGTCCCAGCGCCTCGTCCAGCGAGGCCAGTCGCTCATGTGTCTGCCGGTAGGTGCGGTGCAGCTCGATAAAGGCGCGCGCCAGTGCCGGTGCGTTCGACGCGGTCAGGCGCAGATCGGCGAGCGGCGGCATCGCGTCGGCGAAAATCGGGTCAGCCAGCGCCTCGCGCATGTCGCTGACCAGCCGCTCGCTGTCGCCGGTGCTGAGCTCGGTCACGTCCAGACCAAATTCCTGCGCCAGTGCCAGCACCACCGAGGTCGACACCGGGCGGTTGTTGTTTTCCATCTGGTTCAGATAGGGCAGCGACACGCCCAGCTTGGCGGCAAAATCCTTTTGCGTCAGCGACAGGCGGTTGCGGATCTCGCGCAGCTTGGCGCCGGCATAGAGTTTCTGGGTGGCCATCGGATGCCGTCTCTTTGCAAATTTACCTTGATGCAAGGTTACGTTTGCAAAGCGCGCGCGGCAAGCTCAGACCGGCTGGCCGTTGCGAAAGACTTGCCGCCATTCCAGAATGTCCACGCTCTGGCGCAAGCCCGTGGGCCAGAACGGGTCTTTCTCGACCAGGGTTTGGACATCGGCGCGGGTCGCGGCCTCGATCAACCACATGCCGCCGCGTCCCTGGGGCCCGTCGAACAGCGGTCCGGCGCCAAGAATGGCTGCCCCGTGAGAGGCAAGAAACGCAAGGTGTTCGGCCATGTGTCTTTGGCGCAGATGTTCCTTGCCGGGACTATCCTGAAACGTGACACGGTAGAGCATGATCTGTCCTTTCGGTGCTAAGGTGAACAGGATGACATGCTGCAAATTAGCTGCGCAGAGTGGAAATTTGCAGTTAGGAGATGCAAGGTTGCAGTCATGAACTGGGATGACATGCGGTTTCTGCTGGCGGTTGCGCAAGCGGGCAGCCTCAAAGGGGCGGCCCGCTCACTTGGCGTGGACAAGACCACCGTGTCGCGGCGCCTGCGTGCGCTCGAGACGGCGTTGGGGCGCCAGGTGGTCGAGGTGGGCGGGCAGGGCTTGGGTCTTACCGAATTCGGGCGCCGTCTGTACCGCCATGCCGAGGTCATGCAGGGCGAAATGCAGGAGGTCGACACCCTGGCCGGGGCCAGTGGCGATGGTACGTCTGGAACGGTGCGCCTGACAGCGGTGCCCATGGTGATCAACCATATCCTTGTGCCTGCGCTTTGCGACCTGCGCGCGGCGGCTCCGGGACTGCGGCTGGAACTGATTGCCGAGGCCCGCGATCTGAGCCTGTTGCGCGGCGAGGCCGATATCGCCCTGCGCCTGGCGCGCCCGACAGAGGGCGGGCAGGGCGTGTTGGCGCGCAAGCTGGGAGATCTGGACTATGCTGCCTTTGCTGCGCGCGATGCCGCAAGGGATCTGCCCTGGATCGGCTATGAAACACGTATGCAATACCTGCCTCAGGCGGCGGCCCTCACACGGGCGGCAGAGATCGAAGGTGCGGCCCAGGTCTCGGTCAATGACGCCGAAACCCTGTTCCGGCTTGTCTGCTCCGGCCACGGGAAAACGCTCTTGCCCCGGATCATTGGCGGCGCCGAGCCGCGCCTGGTCGAGTTGCCGTTTCGGCATGGAGCGCTGCCCAGGCGCGAACTCTGGTTGATGCTGCGTCGCGAACTGCGTGACCTGAAGCGCGTTCGCCTGGTCGCGGATTGGGTCGAAGGCGTTCTGTCCGCGCGAATGTCACAGGCCCAGCCGGCGTGCTCTCCAGATCACGGCGAGGATGGCGACAACCCCTAGCAGGGCGGTGCCCAGCATCAGCCAGAGCAGCGGCAGCGCGCCGGATTCGGGCGTCAGCAAGGCGCCGGCCCAGGCGCTCAGCGCGGCGCCGCCGCCCAGCATGATGGCGCCATTCAGCCCCGAGGCGCTGCCTGCCAGATGCGGACGCACCGACAGAGCGCCGGCGGTGGCGTTGGGGATCGACATGCCGTTGCCGAGCCCGACCAGCGTCATCAGTCCAAAAAAGCTGTATTCAGACCCATATCCGGAGAGCATGGTTGCCAGCGACAGGGTTATGCCAAGCGCGTTCATCAGGCAGCCCCACAATACCATCCGGTCGACGCCGAACCTTACCGAATAAGCGCCACTGACAAAGTTGCCGGCAAAGTACCCCAGCGCAGGGGCCCCGAAGAAAAGACCCATGCGCGCGGGCTCCATCCCGAAAACTTCGGTGCTGACAAAGGGTGCACCGCCCAGATAGGCAAAGAAGGCCCCCGAGGACAGGCCGCAGGCCAGCGAATAGCCCCAGAACCGGGGAGAGGTCAGCAGGGCGGGATACTCGCGGAACTGCTGGATCAGGGTCTTGCCGCTTTTCAGCGCGGTTTCCCCGAAATCGACATAGGTGAGAATGAGCGCCGCCACCCCCAGCGCGAAGAGGATCCAGAAATTGGCCTGCCAGCCGAAATACTGGTCCAGCACGCCGCCCAGCGCGGGGCCGATCATTGGCACCACCGCCATGCCCATGGTGACCCAGCCCAGCATCGAGGCGGCCTTGTCCTGTTCGTACATGTCGCGCACCGCTGCGCGACTGAGCACGATGGCCACCGCGATCACCGCCTGGCACATGCGGAAGAATAGAAAAATCTCGACCGTGGGCGCATAGATGCAGCCGAGCGTGACGATCAGGAACAGGACCAGCCCCCACAGGATGACCGGGCGCCGCCCGGCCTTGTCCGCCAGCGGTCCGATCACCACCTGCATTGCCGCGTTCACCGCCAGGTAGAGCGCGACCGAAAGCTGCATCAGCCGGTAATCGGTCTGGAAATACTCGGTCATGTTGGGAAGGCTGGGCAGAAAGATGTTCATGCCCAGGGCGGAAAGGCCCGACAACAGGATCAGAGTGGCAAGCGCAGGTGGGCTGCGCTGCAAGGAGGCGGGCGGGGTCTGCATGGTTTCGATCTAGGCGCGCTCGGCGGGCAAGTCCATCTTTGGCCGTGGGTTAAGGTGTTAATTAGCAACTTTGCGTTTTGCTTTGGTGGAGTTGCCAATCATTTGCAAATTTGCCGAATTCCCCTTTGGCGCTTGCGGCATTGTCTTTATGGTCCGTTCAAATTTCAAAGGGGACAATCGCCATGAAAGACATCCTTTCCGAGCTGGAAACCCGCCGCGAGGCCGCGCGGCTGGGGGGCGGGCAAAAGCGGATCGACGCCCAGCATGCCCGGGGCAAGCTGACAGCGCGCGAGCGGATCGAGCTGTTGCTGGATGAGGACAGTTTCGAAGAATTCGACATGTTCGTCAGCCATCGCTGTACCGATTTCGGGATGGAAAAACAAAAGCCTGCGGGTGATGGCGTGGTCACCGGCTGGGGCACGATCAATGGCCGCATGGTATATGTGTTCAGCCAGGATTTCACCGTCTTTGGCGGCTCGCTGTCGGAAACCCATGCCCAGAAGATCTGCAAGATCATGGATATGGCGGTGCAGAACGGCGCCCCGGTGATCGGTATCAACGATTCGGGCGGCGCGCGCATCCAGGAGGGCGTCGCCAGCCTTGCGGGCTATGCCGAGGTGTTCCAGCGCAACATCATGGCGAGCGGAGTGGTGCCCCAGATCAGCGTGATCATGGGCCCCTGCGCCGGCGGCGCGGTCTATTCGCCCGCGATGACCGACTTCATCTTCATGGTCAAGGACACGTCCTATATGTTCGTGACCGGTCCCGACGTGGTGAAAACCGTCACCAACGAGGTGGTGACAGCCGAGGAACTCGGCGGGGCCTCGACCCATACCCGCAAGTCCTCGGTCGCCGACGGCGCCTTTGAAAACGATGTCGAGGCGCTGGCCGAGGTCCGCCGCCTGGTCGATTTCCTGCCGCTCAACAACCGTGAAAAGCCGCCCGTGCGGCCGTTCTTTGACGAGCCGGGCCGGATCGAGGCCAGCCTCGACACGCTGGTGCCGGAAAACGCCAACACCCCCTATGACATGAAAGAGCTGATCAACAAGATCGCGGACGAGGGCGATTTCTATGAAATCCAGGAGGATTTCGCCAAGAACATCATCACCGGTTTCATCCGGCTCGAAGGGCAGACCGTGGGTGTCGTGGCCAACCAGCCGATGATCCTGGCGGGCTGTCTGGACATCGACAGCAGCCGCAAGGCGGCGCGCTTCGTGCGCTTCTGCGACTGTTTCGAAATCCCGATCCTGACGCTGGTCGACGTGCCGGGCTTTCTGCCGGGGACCAGCCAGGAATATGGCGGCGTCATCAAGCACGGCGCCAAGCTGCTGTTCGCCTATGGTGAGGCCACGGTGCCAAAGGTCACCGTGATCACCCGCAAGGCCTATGGCGGCGCCTATGACGTGATGGCATCCAAGCATCTGCGCGGTGATTTCAACTATGCCTGGCCCACCGCCGAGATCGCGGTGATGGGCGCCAAGGGCGCGACCGAGATCATCCACCGCGCCGATCTGGGCGATGCGGACAAGATCGCGGCCCATACCAAGGATTACGAGGACCGGTTCGCCAATCCGTTTGTCGCCGCCGAACGCGGCTTCATCGACGAGGTGATCCAGCCGCGCAGCACCCGCAAGCGCGTCAGCCGCGCCTTTGCCTCGCTGCGGGGCAAGTCGCTCAAGAACCCGTGGAAGAAGCACGACAACATTCCGCTCTAGGAGGTCAATGATGGGCCAGACCCACGCCGGTGGATGCCTGTGCGGCGCGCTTCGCTACGAAGTGAGCGAACCGCCCCTGCGTCTGACATGGTGCACCTGTCGCTTCTGTCAGAAGATGACCGGGACACCGATGAATGCGCTTGCCGGGTTTTCCGGTGGCGCGTTCCGGCTGGTGTCGGGCAACCCTAAGACCTATACCCATGTCTCCGAAGGCAGCGGCAAGCAGATCCACCTGAAATCCTGCCCGACCTGTGCCACCACCGTGTTTGTGGAGTTGGAGCGGTTCCCCGGTTTCACGGGAGTCATGGCGGGTACCCTGGACGACCCGGACTGGTTCGACAGGACGCCGGAAAACGCCAAGTACATCTTCACCGACTGCGCACAGAAGGGGACGGTGGTACAGGCCGGGTTCCCGGTCTACCGGCAACACGCAACCGATCTTGAAGGCGCACCGCAGGATCCGGCGGTCTACAACCATCATCACCTGGTAAGCTCATGACACAGCTCTGGAAAAATCAGGCCTTTACCATCAGCCATGCCGACAGTTCCCCCTTTGTCGGGCAGGGGCTGCGGGCCTTTTTCGAATATCGTGATCTGGGCATCAAGGATGCGACCAAGGGCCGGTTCGGCGCCCATGTGATCCGCGCGGTGCCGGGCATGGAAAGCCCGGGCGCCTGGCACAGTCACGATCTCGATTTCCAGATGGTCTATGTCACCAAGGGCTGGGTCGTCTTCGAATACGAAGGGCTGGGCGAGCATATGTTGCGCGTCGGGTCCTGCGTGTTGCAGCCGCCCGGCATCAAGCACCGCGAATGCCGTCACTCCGACGACATGGAACTGATCGAGATCATCTCGCCCGCCGCCTTCGAGACACGGGACGAGACCGCCCCATGACCCTGCGCGCCCGACATGGAACAGCGCCCGCCACGTGCGATGCGCAAGCAACCCCGGCGAGAGGAGCCCGCTTGCGGGGCCGGGGTTGCCTCTATGTCCTGGCGCTAATGGCGGCGTTTGCCGCGCCTTTGCGAGCGCAGGCGCTGTTGCCGGTGCCCTCGGGTCAGCCTGTGGAACTGGCCGATGTGCTGCTCGACAATAATCCGGGCGAGTTATGGATCCGCTTCCGCTTCATCGCGCCCAAGATCGGCGATCAGGCGGGGCAGATCCCCTATGACGTGGTGGCCATCGACATGGAGCATCTGTGCACCATCCTGGCGGTCCCATATGTGGAAAGCCGCCAGATCACACCGGCGCGCGTGATCATCTCGATGTCGGACCGCCCGGTGGCCTTCGGCACCTCGCAACCCGGCGCCACACAATTTTTTGAGGCCTACCGCCTCCGCGACTCTCGCTGTATCTGGGAGGAGTTTTGACGATGCTACAACATGTTGCGGGTCAATCTTCACATCAGCGGAGTTTTGCGACTTTGGAGTCACAGGCCATGAACTTGCCCCATCTCGGATGTATTTCCGAACCGAGATCCACTATGCTCGCGCACGGTCGCCAACGCGCGTCCAACCCTGAAAGGGTGAGGCAGGCAGAAGCTGTTGCTTCTGTAAGTTTCGATTGTGTCAGTAGGAGAAACAGATGTCGAAATGCATCAAATTCGTTGCAATGGTTGCCTTTGTCGGCGCCGTTGCTGCTTGTGACAACTCGCCGAAGGAAGAATACGTCATCGTCGAGCCCATCTCGACCGAACCGGTCTTCACCGGCAAGTACAAGTAAAGACCGCGCGGGATCGGCCCTGCGGCCGGTCCCGCGTTTCGCCGCGCTCTCTGGCCGGGAGGGCGTGTCATGCTGAAACATCGCGGTTTCCCCAGCCGCATGCCCGGCTCTGATTTCCAGTTCACCATTCGCCGCGCCAACCCCAAGGGCGTCACGCCACTGGTCCGGCGCGAGCGCTATCGCGACCGCAAGGCGGTCGATCGCCGTGCCGATGCGCTGTTCATGCAGGCCCTGTGGGAGCAGTTCGGCGACGAACCGTTCGAGCGCGGCAATCTGGATGCCGGGCGCCTGAGCTGGCTGTTCGGTCGCGAGGTGGTGGCAGCAGAGGATCCGTTCGATCCGGCCAGCTACGAGGCGCTTCTGGTCATTGATGTGGCGGTGGCGCGGGCCTCGTTCCCGGATGCGTTCGACGGGGACGATTGGGAATGATCCATCCGGCGGCGCATATGGCCCGTTCGGGGAATACCGGACACGCCCTGACCGAGGGAGGACAGGGCGTGCCGCGGCTCTCAGAAGTTCAGCTGTACCGCAAGCTGAACCCGGTCGCCTTCGAAGCTGGCGCCGGTCGAGGTGGTGCGTTCGCCAAAGATGTATTCACCGCTCAGCGTCAGGTTGTCGGTGGCTTTGTAGAACGCGTTGACATGGATGGTCTCAAGCTCGGTGAAATCGAGCGTACCGGTCGAGGTGGGCAGGTCGTATTCCTCGCTGCCATAGGCGATGCCGAAGTTCCACTTCTCGCCGACATCCTGCCGGAATTCGACGGTAAAGCCATCGACATCGTTGGCCACGCCGCCAACCGCCGAGGCGCCGCCGCCGATCAGCAGCGGGCCCAGCGCCTCGCCGGTGACGAAGGTTGCCTGGAACAGGCCGCCATGCCAGGGGCGCAGCGCGCCGGACACGGTGACGCCGGTCTGGTCGACCTCGGTACCGCCGGAAATGACGGTGCCGACCAGGCCCGCGATCCGGGCCGAGAACAGATCGTCATTGTATTCCAGCGCGGCGGTGACGACCGGATCGTCCGAGCGAGAGCTGTTTTCCTCGATCGAGGCGCTGAACAGTGCCTTGCCGAAGGCATGGCTGTAGCGCACCTGCGGCACCCGGGCAAAGGTCACGCCGACCGGGCCGTTGAACTCGACGCTGGTCGGGTAATGGCCGATGGGCATGAAGTTGGTCCAGGTCTGACCGATCAGCCAGTGATCGCCGATGCGGATATTTGCATGGCGCAGGCGCAGTTCCGACCGGCCGCCCGAGGCGAACAGGTCGAACTCCAGCTGCCCGCCCAGAGTGCCGATATCGGTCTCGGTGCTGGTGCGGATGCCCAGGCGCGACTGGCGCACGGTGGCGCCAAAGGTCCCGTCGGTGGCATTCGCGGGTTCGCCGATATTGTTCACAAAGGCGGTGTCGCCCTGCACAAAGTCGAAATCGTAAAAGAAATCGGCCTTGGCATAGCCGTAAATGTCGATCGCGGTGCGACCGACATGCAGGTCGCCGCGTGCACCGGCGGCACGGCCGGCCTCCAGCGCTTCGACACGGGCGCGCAGCGCGTCCAGTTCGGCCTGGCTGCCGGCATCGCCGGCCATCGCCGCTCCGGCGCCCCCCAGGGCCGTCATCAGCGTCAGCGCCGATATTGCGTCAAGTCTCCTCACCATTTCTACCCATCTCCTCTTATATGTGGCGAGGCTTTGGGTTCCACGCGGCCCCGGTGCGATCAAATGACAAGCGGGCGATTGGCCGTGAGCGGAAATTGCCGCGATGGTGATCGTTCGGGAGTTGAGTTTTTGCCTGTCGCACACGGTATCTCGCCGGTACAGGGTCTGGCGCGCACGAACGCGTGCAGCTCGCGTGAAAGCAGTCGTCGCGCCTGTGGGTTGGGACGGGATCGCCTGGCCTTGCGTAACGGTTATGTGACAGAGGACGTGCCCGCAGCGGAGAAGCACCCTGTCGGCGTTTTCCCGCCAGAGTTGCTCCGCGTCCGGCAGAATCCGGCTCAAATCCGGCGTCCCGCGAACCGGGGCTTGGCGGCTTGTCACGGATACGGCAGCCTCGTTCAGGCGTGCGGTACAAATCTGCCTGCGTCGTGCGCGCACCTACTATTCCGTACCCCTTCCCTAAGCGGGCGGTTTGATGTCGCTGACCTCGAACCGCCCGTCTTTTTGCCCGCGCTCGGCACAGGTGGATCGGCGGATTTCCCCCAATTTGCGCGGCCCGCCGCTGAGGCTGTCACGGCGCGTGCACGCCGCTTGATTTCCACCCGCGCGCGGCCCCATCTATCTGCCCATAAGACGGATCAATCCGAAGGAAGGGCAGGATGCAGAAATCGAAACTCTTTGCCGGTCTGGCGCTCGTCGCCGGTCTGGCCGCCTGTGGCGACAATCCGACCGAACAGGCGCTTTACGGCGGCAGTGCGGGGCTTCTGGGCTCGCTCGCGCTGGATGGAAACCCTGTTGTCGGCGCAGCGGCCGGCGCCGCTGGCAACATCCTTTATTGCAAGGTGCAAGGCACCTGTAACTGACACACTGAATTCTCTCCGGGCACCGAACCGCCCGGCTGATATCGCGCGATACGCCGTTCCTGGCCATCCGGCCGGGGGCGGCGTTTTGCGTTCCGACCCTTCCAAGACAGAGGACATCGCATGTTCAACAAGATCCTGATCGCCAACCGGGGCGAGATTGCCTGCCGGGTCATCAAGACCGCGCGCAAGATGGGCATTTCCACCGTTGCCATCTATTCGGATGCCGACAAGCAGGCGCTGCATGTGCAGATGGCCGACGAGGCGGTGCATATCGGCCCGCCGCCCGCGAACCAGTCCTATATCGTCATCGACAAGGTGATGGCCGCGATCAAGGCGACCGGCGCCCAAGCGGTGCATCCGGGCTATGGCTTCCTTAGCGAGAACTCGAAATTCGCCGAGGCGCTGGAGGCCGCCGGTGTCATCTTTGTCGGCCCCCCCAAGGGCGCCATCGAGGCGATGGGCGACAAGATCACGTCGAAGAAGATCGCGCAGGAGGCAAATGTCTCGACGGTGCCCGGCTACATGGGTCTGATCGAGGATGCCGACGAAGCGGTCAAGATCTCGAACGAGATCGGCTATCCGGTGATGATCAAGGCCAGCGCCGGGGGCGGCGGCAAAGGCATGCGGATCGCCTGGAACGATCAGGAGGCGCGCGAAGGCTTCCAAAGTTCCAAGAACGAGGCGGCGAACTCCTTTGGCGATGACCGTATCTTCATCGAGAAATTCGTCACCCAGCCGCGCCATATCGAGATCCAGGTTCTGTGTGACAGCCATGGCAACGGCATCTATCTGGGCGAGCGTGAATGCTCGATCCAGCGCCGCAACCAGAAGGTCGTCGAAGAGGCGCCCAGCCCCTTCCTCGACGAGGCCACCCGCCGCGCCATGGGCGAACAGGCCGTGGCGCTCGCCAAGGCGGTGGGCTATGCCAGCGCGGGCACGGTGGAATTCATCGTCGACGGGCAGAAGAACTTCTACTTTCTGGAAATGAACACCCGCCTTCAGGTGGAACACCCGGTGACCGAGCTGATCACCGGTGTCGATCTGGTGGAACAGATGATCCGCGTGGCTGCGGGCGAACCGCTTAGCATCACCCAGGACGATGTGAAACTGACCGGCTGGGCCATCGAGAACAGGCTTTATGCCGAAGATCCCTATCGCGGCTTCCTGCCCTCGATCGGCCGTCTGAGCCGCTATCGCCCGCCGGCGGAAACCGCCGCCGGTCCGATGCTGGTCAATGGAAAATGGCAGGGGGAGGCGCCCACGGGTGAGGCGGCTGTGCGCAACGATACCGGCGTCTACGAAGGCGGCGAGATCAGCATGTACTATGACCCGATGATCGCCAAGCTCTGCACCTGGGCGCCGACCCGTGCCGCCGCGATCGAGGCGATGCGCATCGCGCTGGACAGTTTCGAGGTCGAAGGCATCGGTCACAACCTGCCCTTCTTGAGTGCGGTGATGGACCATCCGAAATTCATCTCGGGCGACATGACCACGGCCTTTATCGCCGAGGAATATCCCGAAGGCTTCGAAGGCGTGACCCTGCCTGAAACCGACCTGCGCCGCGTGGCCGCCGCCGCCGCCGCTATGCACCGTGTGGCCGAAATCCGGCGCACCCGTGTCTCGGGCCGGATGGACAACCACGAGCGCCGGGTGGGTACGGATTGGGTGGTCACGCTGCAAGGCGCCGATTTCCCGGTCGCCATCGCCGCCGATCACGATGGCTCTACCGTCACTTTTGACGATGGCAGCGCGATGCGGGTGACCAGCGACTGGACGCCGGGCGACCAGCTGGCCAACCTGATGGTCGATGGTGCGCCGCTGGTGCTGAAGGTGGGCAAGATCTCGGGCGGGTTCCGCATCCGCACCCGGGGCGCTGACCTCAAGGTGCATGTGCGTACCCCGCGTCAGGCGGAACTGGCGCGGCTGATGCCCGAGAAACTGCCGCCCGACACCTCGAAAATGCTGCTTTGCCCGATGCCCGGCCTGATCGTGAAGGTCGATGTCGAAGTGGGGCAGGAAGTGCAGGAGGGTCAGGCGCTGTGCACCGTCGAGGCGATGAAGATGGAAAACATCCTGCGCGCCGAGAAAAAGGGCGTGGTTGCCAAGATCAACGCCGGCGCGGGCGACAGCCTGGCCGTCGATGACGTAATCATGGAGTTCGAATAACCCCATGTTCGGGGCACGCACATATCTTCGCGCATCGCACCCGCTCGCGGCGCTGGCCCTGATCGGGCTGGCGGCCTGTGCGCTGGACCGCGAGGCCGAGGTGCGTGCCCAACTCGGCGGCTGGATGCCGCTGGGCGATACACTCTATTTCGAGTCCAAGCTGGAATGCACGGCGGGGCTGTTCGCAACCCAGGCCGATTTCCTGCAAACCAAGGTGCGCACGGTTTCGACCCTGCGAGACGGGCTGGCGGCACTGTCGCGCGAGGCCATCGTTGCCTTCGAACTTGAGGGCGAAACGCCCGATCAGGTCTCGCAGGCGGTGATGTCGGCGGATCTGCCCAAGGGGCTGGGCATCCTGGCCTCGGGGCTCAGCGCGCGGGCCTGCATGGACGAGGATACAAGATCGGCTTATCTGAGTGCGCTGCACTCGCCTGCCGCGCTGTTGATCTTTGCCCCGGATAACAACGCCCTGGTGATCCTCGACCGGGAACGCCGACAGGTGTTCTTTGCCCGGGGAGATGTGTGATGGCGGCGCGCGCGCCTCAGTTCAGCCCGCGCCGGTCGCGGATTTCCTGTTCGCGGGTCGGCATCTTGTCGATGGTCCGGGTCAGTTCGCGCACGCTCCACGGTGTCGGCTTGCGCAGCTTGACGCCGCCATCCTTGTCGATCACCACCAGCGCGAAACCGCGCGGGCGCAGTTTCTGCCGGGCGGGTGAGCGGGACGACGGGTCGGTGTCTGTCAGAACCACCACGTCGCGTTCCTTGAGCATGTCTGCGCCTGCGCGCAGCATCTCGATCTGCTGCTGGAACCGGGGGTCAGCATCGGTATCGGCAAAGACGACGATGGGCCGTTTTATCCATAAAAATTCACTCAAATCGCTCTCACCGGCGGGCCGGATCAGAGCCTCCGCTTCAGGTTGCATGGCATCGGCTGCCCAGCCTGCAAGCGGGAGAAAGGCAAGGAAAACAAAGGCGAATAACGGTCTCATGTGGTCTCCTGTCCCGTTCAATATAGCCGCGGCGGCGCCGATTGCGACAGCTTGCGCGAGAGGGGGATGCAAAAAGTTTAACGTTAATGGCTTCGTCAGGGGTTGGGCATGACTGTGAGGGTACATTCCCGCTCCCATCGGGTCCTGAGGGCCCGCAAGAAAGGCTGCGCCATGGACGTTATCCTGCATATCGGCGCGCATCGCTGCGCGACCACCACATTTCAACACTATCTGCGCCAGAATGCCGACCGGCTGGCGGCCGATGGCACCGGGTTCTGGGGGCCACGGCGGACCCGCAACGGGCTGTTTCGCGGCCTGCTGCCCACGCCCGGCCCCGCCACCGGGCGCGACCTGCGCCGCCGCGCGGTGGGGCGGGTGCGGCTGAACCTGGCGCGTACCGCGCTGGGCGGCACCCGGCGTTTGGTGGTGAGCGATGAGAACATGCTGGGTTCGATGCGGCTGAACCTGCGTCAGGCGGAACTGTACCCGGATGCGGGCGAACGCATCGCCCGCTATGCCGAGGCCTTTGACGGCAGGATCAGCGATGTGGTGCTGAACATCCGCTCGCCCGAGATCTGGTGGTCGTCGGCGCTGGGCTATGGGCTGACGCGCGGTTTTGGCCTGCCATCGCCGGTGGCGCTGGACTGGATCGCTCATGGCCCGCGCAGTTGGCGCGATGTGATCGCCGATATCGGCTGCGCGGTGCCGGGCGCCCGGCTGTGGGTGCTGCCGTTCGAGATTTTCGCCGGCCGCCCCGAGGCGCAGTTGCAGGCGGTCACCGGCCGCCCGGCGCCGAACGAGCATAGCCGCGACTGGTTGAACGCAACGCCGCGCCTGCCGGAACTGCGCGAGATGCTGCCAGAGCGCCTGGCGCGCGCGCTGCCCGGTGGCGAGGGCCGCTGGAGCCCCTTTACAGCCGAGCAGGCCACCGCCCAGCGCGAGACCTATGCCGATGACCTGATGTGGCTGGCAGCCGGAGCCGATGGCCTGGCCTGGCTAATGGACGATCCGAACAAGAAACCGGCGGGGCAAACCCTGCCAAGACCCGAATTGACAAGAGGAAGACGCAATGAGCAAGACCGACGATTGGCGGGCGCTGGCTGAGAAAGAGCTGCGCGGGCGCCCCGTTGAAGACCTGACCTGGCAGACGCTCGAAGGGATCGACGTCAAGCCGCTTTATACCGAGGCGGACACCGCCGAACTGCCGCATATGGGTGGGATGCCGGGCTTTGGCCCCTTTACCCGTGGCGTCAAGGCGACCATGTATGCGGGCCGCCCCTGGACCATCCGGCAATATGCCGGCTTCTCCACCGCCGAGGAATCGAACGCATTCTACCGCCGCAACCTGGCCGCCGGTCAGCAGGGTGTCTCGGTCGCCTTCGACCTGGCCACCCATCGCGGCTATGACAGCGACCACCCCCGCGTGGTGGGCGACGTGGGCAAGGCCGGTGTCGCCATCGACAGCGTCGAGGACATGAAGATCCTGTTCGACGGCATCCCGCTCGACAAGGTGTCGGTCTCGATGACGATGAACGGCGCGGTGATCCCGATCCTGGCCAGTTTCATCGTCGCGGGCGAAGAGCAGGGCCATGACAGATCGGTGCTGTCGGGGACCATCCAGAACGACATCCTGAAAGAGTTCATGGTCCGCAACACCTATATCTATCCGCCCGAACCCTCGATGCGGATCATTTCGGACATCATCGGCTATACCTCGGACAACATGCCGAAGTTCAACTCGATCTCGATCTCGGGCTATCACATGCAAGAGGCCGGGGCGAACCTGGTGCAGGAACTGGCCTATACCCTGGCCGACGGGCGTGAATATGTGCGCGCCGCGATCGAGGCCGGGATGGACGTGGACAAGTTCGCAGGTCGCCTGTCGTTCTTCTTTGCCATCGGCATGAACTTCTTCATGGAGATTGCCAAGCTGCGCGCCGCGCGCACGCTCTGGCACCGGATCATGACCGAGTTCGGCGCCAAATCCGAACGTTCCAAGATGCTGCGCACCCATTGCCAGACCTCGGGTGTCAGCCTGCAGGAACAGGACCCCTATAACAACGTGATCCGCACGGCGTACGAGGCGATGAGCGCGGTCCTGGGCGGCACCCAGTCGCTGCATACCAACGCGCTGGACGAGGCGATTGCGCTGCCCACCGATTTCTCGGCCCGCATCGCGCGCAACACCCAGCTGGTGCTGCAGGAAGAGACCGGCGTGACCAAGGTGGTCGATCCGCTGGCGGGTTCCTACTATGTCGAGAGCCTGACCAACGACCTGATCGAGAAAGCCTGGGCGCTGATCCAGGAGGTCGAGGAGATGGGCGGCATGACCAAGGCCGTGGCCAGCGGCATGCCCAAGCTCCGCATCGAGGAAAGCGCCGCCCGCCGCCAGGCGATGATCGACCGCGGCGAAGAGGTGATTGTCGGCGTCAACAAGTACCGCAAGGACAAGGAAGACCCGATCGACATTCTGGACGTCGACAACATGGCGGTGCGCGACGCCCAGATCGCCCGGCTGGAGCGTATCCGCAGCACCCGCGACGAGGCGGCCTGTGTCGCCGCGCTCGACGAGCTTACCCGCCGCGCCAAAGAGGGCGGCAACCTGCTCGAGGCGGCCGTCGAGGCGGCCCGCGCCCGGGCCTCTGTTGGAGAGATCAGCATGGCGATGGAAAAGGAATTCGGCCGCCACCGCGCCGAAGTGAAGACCCTGGCCGGTGTCTATGGCGCGGCCTATGAGGGCGACGAGGGCTTTGCCGCGATTCAGAAGTCGATCGAGGCCTTTGCCGAGGAAGAGGGCCGCCGCCCGCGTCTGCTGGTGGTCAAGATGGGCCAGGACGGCCATGACCGGGGCGCCAAGGTGATCGCCACCGCATTTGCCGATATCGGTTTCGACGTTGATGTGGGGCCGCTGTTCCAGACGCCCGCCGAGGCGGCGCAGGATGCCATCGACAACGACGTCCACGTGGTCGGCATTTCCAGCCAGGCGGCGGGCCACAAGACGCTGGCACCGCAACTGGTCGAAGAGCTGAAGAAGGCCGGTGCCGAGGACATCATCGTGATCTGCGGCGGGGTCATTCCGCAGCAGGATTACCAGTTCCTCTATGATCACGGGGTCAAGGCGATCTTTGGTCCGGGCACCAACATTCCCGAAGCGGCGCAGGATATCCTGAAGCTGGTGCGCGACGCGCGCGCGGGCTGAGGGCAGGGGTTGGGGGGCGCTGCCCCCCGGCCTGCGGCCTCCCCCCGGAGTATTTCGAACCAGAAAGAAGCGGCAGGCGTTGGCTTGCCGCTTTTTTGCTGTCAGTCTCTGCTTTGGCAGGAGGGCGGTGATGGAACTGGATCATTTCGCGGTGGCGGGCGAGACGCTGGAAGCGGCGCGGGCGCATGTGGAGGCGGCGCTGGGCGTGGCGATGCAGCCGGGGGGGCAGCATGCCCGGTTTGGCACCCATAACAGGCTGTTGAGCCTGGCCGACGGGCTGTACCTGGAGGCGATTGCCATCGACCCCGATGCGCCAGGGCCGGAGCGGCCGCGCTGGTTCGACCTGGATCGCTTTTCAGGCCCGCCGCGGTTGAGTAACTGGATCTGCCGGGTGCCCGATCTGACGGCGGCTCTGAGCGAGGCGCTAGCGGGGGCGGGGGATATCGTCGATCTGGAGCGCGGCGCGCTTAGCTGGCGGATGGCGGTTCCGGCAAGTGGCGTGCTGCCCTATGATGACCGGTTTCCGGCGCTGATCCAGTGGCAGGGCGACCTGCATCCGGCGGCGATGCTGGCGCCTTCGGGTTGCGCTTTGCGCCGGCTGGTGGTGACCCATCCCGAGGCGCAGGCACTGGCAGAGCTGTGCGGGTCGCTGGAGCGGGTGGTGTTCGAGACCGGGCCTTCGGGCTTACGCGCCGAGATCGACACGCCGCACGGGCTGCGGGTGCTGGAATGAGGATCCGGCCCGCGCGGGCGCAGGATGCGGCTGATATCGCCGGGATTGCCAATCATTACATCCGCGACACGCTGGTGACCTTTACCACCGAGTTGCGCAGGCCAGAGGCCGTAGCCGAAGATATCGCGGCACGCGCGCCCGCCTATCTGGTGGCCGAAGCGGCGGGTGCGGTTCTGGGCTTTGCCACCTATGGCCCGTTTCGGTCGGGGCCCGGCTATGCCCGCACCCGTGAGCATTCCATCCTGCTTGTCCCCGGCGCGCGGGGGCAGGGGGCGGGGCGCGCCTTGATGGCGGAACTGGAGCGGGTCGCCCGCGCCGAGGGGGTGCATGTGCTGGTGGCAGGTATCTCGGGCGCCAATCCGGGAGCGGTGGCGTTTCATGGCAAACTGGGCTTTGCCGAGGTGGGGCGCCTGCCGCAGGTCGGGTACAAGGAGGAGCGCTGGCTCGACCTGATCCTGATGCAGAAAATTCTCTATGCTGACCCAAATTGACGCACCTGACACCGCCGGGCGAAGGCGCTAGTGTGGCGCCATGTCACTCTGGACCCGCATAACCGACGCGCTGAGCGCGCTGGCGCAGGGCGAAAGCCTGAGCGCCGTGTTCGAACGCTTGCGTACGCCGCCCGAGAAATCGGTGGCCTTTGCCATCGCCGTCATCGCCCTGGGTGCCAAGATGGCTAAGGCCGATGGCCGGGTCACGCGCGACGAGGTGACCGCCTTTCGCGAAGTGTTCCAGATCGCCCGCGCCGACGAGGCGGGCGCGGCGCGCGTCTTTGACATGGCCCGCACCGATGTCGCCGGTTATCAGGATTACGCCCGCAAGATCAAAGGCATGTTCGCCGAGGACAGCACCGTGCTGTGTGACCTGATGGAGGGGCTGTTTCACATCGCCATGGCGGACGGCTTCTATCATCCGGGCGAGAACGAGTTCCTGGCCGAGGTGGCGCAGATATTCGGGCAGACCGACCGCCAGTTCCATGCCCTGCGTGCCCGTTTCGTACCTGATGCGCCCAAGGATCCCTATACGGTGCTGGGGGTGTCGCCCGACATGCCGATGGCCGAGATCCGCAAGGTCTGGCGCAAGCTGGTGCGCGAGACGCACCCGGACGCGATGATGGCGCGCGGTGTGCCCGAAGAGGCGATCCGCCTGGCGGAAAAGAAGATGATCGACATCAACCGCGCCTGGGACGAGCTTAACGGCGCGCGGGTCTAGGGCGATGCGGCTGGCGACCTGGAATATCGAGTGGTTCGCCAACCTCTTTGACCGCAATGACCGGCTGTTGGTGGATGACCGCTGGTCGGGGCGCCACGATGTCACCCGCGCCCGGCAGGTCGAGGCCATTGCCAAGGTGTTGACCGCGCTCGATGCCGATGCGGTGATGATCATCGAGGCGCCCAATACCGGGCGAACCCAGAACACGGTTCGGGCGCTGACCGCCTTTGCCGAGGCATTCGATCTGCGAACCCGCGCCGCGGTGATGGGCTTTGCCAACGAGACCCACCAGGAGCTGGCGCTGCTGTACGATCCGGCCCGGCTCGAGGCGCGGCACGATCCCCTGGGCGAGGAGACCGGAAAGCGCGGCAGTGCCACGCCGCCCCGGTTCGACGGCACCTACCGGATCGACCTCGATATCGACGCGACCGAGGATCTGGTGCGCTTTTCCAAACCGCCGCTGGAGCTGGAGATCAAGACCGCCACGGGCACTCGGTTCCGCATGATCGGGGCGCATCTGAAATCCAAGGCGCCGCATGGGGCCGAATCCCGCGACGAGGCGATCCGCATCTCGATCCTGAACCGGCGCAAACAGTTGGCCCAGGCGATCTGGCTGCGTGAAAGGGTCGAGGATCATCTGGCACGTGGGGAAGAGGTGGTATTGCTGGGTGATCTGAACGACGGCCCCGGCCTGGACGAATTCGAACATCTCTTTGGCCGTTCCTCGGTCGAGATCCTGCTTGCGGCGGGGCTGTATGACCCGCATGCCGACAAGGTGCGGCAGGTGCGCCCGGGGCCGCTGCCGGCGACGGCGCGCTTCCAGCTTCCGGGCGAAGGGCGGTACTTGTCGGCGCTGCTCGATTACGTGATGATCAGCGGGGGCCTGATGGCGCGGCGCCCGGCCTGGCGCATCTGGCATCCGTTCGACGATGCCGAATGCTGGCAGATGGTCGAGTTGCGCGAGGCGCTACTGACCGCCTCCGATCATTTCCCGGTGTCGCTGGATATCGACATCTGAGCTTTGAAATCGCGCGCGCGAATGCCTATCTTGGGCATATGAAACCGATCCTTGTCATCGCCCTTGGCTTGATGCTGACCACCCCGCTGCCCGCCACCGCGCAGGACGAGGGTGAAGGCCGCTCGCTGATGGAACGCGGCGCCGAACTGTTCCTCAAGGGGTTGAGCCAGGAGATGGAACCGGCGCTCAGGGACCTGCGCGACATGGCGGGCAAGGTGGGGCCATCGGTGCTGAGTTTCCTCGAACAGATGGGCCCGGCACTGGCCGATCTGGCCGAGCGGGTCGAGGACTGGTCGGTCTATGAGATACCCGAGATGTTGCCCAACGGCGACATCCTCATCCGCCGCAAGACGCCGCTGCCCGAGGCACAACCGGACCAGCCGCTTCAGCCGGTGGAGCCGCCCCCCCCAGGGATGACGGATATTTAGCACGGACAATCCTGGGATTGTCGCTTGCTGAGTGGGCATTTTCATCCGCGCTGCCGGCTTATCTGCCGATCACCACACACAAAGTCATGAGCGCTCTATCAAGACGGGTCACCTGTCGATATTTTATACGGATAGGATCACCAGTCGGGGAAGACAAATATGTTGATGAATTTGCATCGCACGACGGCCTGGATTGCGGTTATCGCAATGTGGGCATCAATGTCCGAAGCCCAGGAAGTCGCGGACACGATCTATACCGGGGGTCCTATTCTCACGGTCGATGACGCGCAGCCGAGAGCCGAGGCAGTCGCGGTGAAGGACGGGCGGGTTCTTGCTGTGGGCGATCTGTCCGATCTGTTGGCGCGGCAAGGCGACGCGACGAAGGTCTTCGATCTAGATGGCAGAACCATGCTGCCGGGATTTGTCGATAGCCATGGGCACGTGGTCATGGGGGGGTTACAGGCGCTTTCCGCCAATCTTCTCGCCCCGCCGGATGGAGACGTCACCGACATTCCCAGTTTGCAGCAAACGCTTCGTGAGTGGGCCGAGAAGAACGCCGATACCGTCGAGAAGGTGAAACTGATCATCGGCTTTGGTTACGACAATGCCCAACTCGCGGAACTGCGGCATCCGACACGAGAAGACCTCGATGCGGTTTCGACTGAATACCCGATCATGATCGTGCATCAGTCTGGGCATCTGGGTGTCGGCAATTCGAAGGCGCTGGAAATCGCCGGGATCGATGCCTCGACAGAGAACCCGCCCGGTGGCGTCATCCGGCGTGGTCCCGACGGCGAACCGAACGGTGTGCTGGAAGAATATGCCTTCTTCACGGCGGTGGTGCCGATGCTGTCCGAACTGGGCCCCGAGGGTGTGACTGTCTTTGCCAAGGCCGGGGCCAAGCTATGGGCGAGCTTTGGCTATACCACGGCACAGGACGGCCGATCCTCGGGCGGCGTCGTCGAAGCCCTGAAAGCGGTCGACGCCGAAGGCGAATTGCCGATCGATGTGATCGCTTTTCCCGATGTGCTGGAAGCCAAGGATTACATCAAGGCAAACGCTTCGGATGATTACACCGGCAACGTCCGCGTCGGGGGTTGCAAGCTGACAATCGACGGTTCGCCGCAAGGCTTCACCGCGCTTCGAGACCGACCATATTTCGATCCGGTGGGCGATTATCCACCGGGCTACGCCGGGTATTCTGCCGTGACGATGGAGCAGGTCCAAGACGCAGTGAACTGGTGCTACGAGAACGGTTTGCAGGTCATTACGCATGCAAACGGCGAGGGGGCGTCCGACATGCTGATCGCCGCACTTGGGGCGGCACAGGAGAAGTATGGCGATCCGGGCAACCGTCCGGTACTGATCCATGGTCAATTCCTGCGCGAAGACCAGGTGGACAGCTATCAGCGGCTGGGTGTCTTCATGTCGTTGTTTCCGATGCACACCTTTTATTGGGGCGACTGGCATCGAGACCATACGGTTGGGCCGGTCAACGCCGAAAACATCTCGCCAACCGGATGGCTGGTTCAGCGTGGCATGATGTTTGGTTCTCATCACGATGCGCCAGTTGCCTTCCCCGACAGCATGCGCATTCTTGACGCCACGGTCACCCGGCGGACGCGTTCCGGCGACATCCTTGGGCCACATCAAAGGGTCGATGTCATGACCGCGCTCAAGGCGATGACAATCTGGCCCGCATGGCAGCAGTTCGAGGAAGACGACAAGGGCTCGATCGAGGTAGGCAAGCTCGCCGACTTCGTCATTCTGTCTGGCGACCCGACGGCGGTTGATCCGGAAACGCTGGATCAGCTTCGTGTGGTTAAGACCATCAAGGAGAACAAAGTGATCTACGAGGCCGAGGCGGGCGTGCAGAAAGGCGAGCTGTCACACCCGGATTTTGCCTTTAGCCCTGTCGCGGCGGATCATATTCTTCACGCCATGTACGAGGGTCTCACCGCCCGGAATTGAGAGGCATCTGGTCATCTTTTCGATCTGCCGCGCCGCTGGCCTGACGGAAGCCGATGCTGAGCGAGTTGCTGAACGAACCCGAAGCAACTCCCTCTCATTGTTCGCGGTGATGCGTCTTGGCCAGCGGCTTGTTACGAACCCAAGCGAGGACCTCTGTGGGACCACCCGACAGGATGGGTCACGGCAGGTTCCGGAAAGTCCGGGGCAAACCTGCGGCCCCGGGCTGCGTTGGTCTCACTCCTCGATAAACACGTCCGAGGTCGCCCCCAGCGCCGAGACCAGCGATTGGAACCGGGCCTCGGCCACTTCGCTGAACAGAGGCGCGGCCTCTTGCGGCAGGTGCAGTTCCAGACGGCGCTTCTTGGGGAACCAGGTTAGCCGTCCCATCCGCGCGTCGCGCTTCAGCCAGAGCATGGCGCCAAAGCGCATTGCCTTGCCCAGGATCTCGGCCTGGGTCTGGCTCTTGTCGTCCAGCAACGCGTAAATCGGCTCGAACCGGTTGCCCTCACGCTTGTTGCGATAGCGGTGTTGCAGGGCCAGCCCGATAAAGACCCGTTCGGAATGCTTGAGCCCGCCCAGGTTCGCGCGGGTCACGTTGTCGAAACAGACCTCGGCGCGGTAGTCGGGATGCGCGCGCCAGCTGACATCGTGCAGCAGGCAGGCGGCCTTGATCAGCCGCACCCGTGGGCGGGGGGCGGACTTGAACAGCGGCATCACGAATTCAAAGAGCTGCTTGCCGAATCCGGGCAGGCGGGCATCCTTGGATTCGGCGAAATAGCAGGCCTCGATCAGCGGGTCGCGGTCGCGCAGCCGCTGCGGCATCTGTTCATACAGCAGCCCCTCGCGGATCCCGTAAGAGGAGATGGCGATATCCTTGGGCTTGAACTCGCGGATCAGCCGGGCCAGCACGTCGATCGCATAGGGAACCAGCGCCATGCGCGAGGCCGAAACGCCGGCCTTGCTGCGCAGCTTGTCCAGGTCGGCCCGTTCGATATAGCGCGCGGTTTCATGCACGTCGCGGACGGTCATACGGTATTCGTGCAGCACCTTGAGCGGATAGTTCCGGCGCAGCATGTCGACACGCGCGATGGCGCGCCAGCTGCCACCGACCAGGAACAGGCGGTCGCGCTGCGGTCCAAGCTGGGCGCGCAGGTCGTTCATCACCTGTTTGATATGTGCCTTGCGGCCGCGGCGACCGCCCGGCACGTCGCGCAGCTTCAGCGGCCCCAGCGGCGAGGTCAGGCGGCGGCCGACCTGGCCGCTGCCGATCTCGGCCAGTTCCATCGAGGCGCCGCCGATATCGCAGATCAGCCCATAGGCGCCCGGCCAGCCCAGCAGCACGCCCTGCGCCGACAGCCGCGCCTCTTCTTCACCGTCGATCACCTGGATCACAAGGCCGGTCTCGCGCTTTACCTCGGCGCAGAAATCGGCGCCATCCGCGGCCTCGCGGACGGCAGCGGTGGCCACCACCCGCAGGGGCGGCAGGTCCAGGTCGTCGGCCAGGTGCTGGAACCGGCGCAGCGCGGCCAGCGCCCGCACCCGGCCTTCGGGGTTCAACCGTCCGGTCTCGGCCAGACCGGCGCCCAGGGCGCACATGATCTTTTCGTTGTAGAAATAGGCGGGCGAGCGCGCTGCCCCATCGAACACCACCATGCGGACCGAGTTCGAGCCGACATCCACCACGCCGATCCGCGACAGCGCCCGGGCGCCGGGATCGTCGAACAGCGGTCTGCCGAAGGGGCCCCAGTCCGGGACGGATGTTTCCGTTTGCAGGTTCATGCGGCCCCCTGTCTTCGTGTGGGCAGAATGCGGGATTGAGTCATTCGGGTCAATTGCGGTGTCCGGCCGCACCGGGCTGATCGTTCAGCAGCCGAACGGCCAGGGCACGGGTGATGTCGCGCTTTTCGGCCAGCGCGATCCGGTCCAGCGCCTCGACCATGCGGGCGGCGGCCTCGAAGCTGCGGTCCATGTGTTTCACCAGATACGAGATCACCTCGGGGCCGGGGCTGAGTTGCCGGTCGACGAACAGTTTGGCCAGTACAGCGCCCAGCAAGGCGTCGTCCGGCGGGTCTAGCGCCACATGCTGTGCGCCCTCGATCCGGCTTTGCAGATCGGGCAGGGCCAGGCCCCAGAAGCCGGGCGCCTGCTGTCCGGTCAGCAACAGCGGATGGCCATTGGCCAGGGTCAGATTGTGCAGATGAAAGAGCAGCGCCTGACGCGCGTCGTCGCCTGCCAGCAGCGGCACATCCTCGACCGCGACCGGGCCGGATGCCAACTGGGGAATATCGGCCTCGGCCAGGTCGGTTGCGGCGGTGATACGCCCGCCGGTCTCGGCGGCCCAGACATGGGCCAGGTGGGTCTTGCCCGCGCCCGCCGGGCCGGTCAGCACCAGCTTGCCGCCGGGCCAGACCTGTGCGGAAATCATCGCCACCGCCAGCGCATTGGCGGGCGAGACGAAAAAATCCTCGCGCCCCAGCGCGGTCATCGCGGGGAGGTCAAAGCTGAGTTGTCGGGCCATTCAGTCGTTGTCCTGTCCGGTGAGGCCCCGGTAGAGGCGGCTGCCCAGATACTGTCCGGTGGCGAAACGCGCAAGCACCCCCAGCGCCGCCGCGACCGGCACTGCGATCAGCATGCCGACAAAGCCGAACAGCGCACCAAAGACCGACAGGGCCAGCAACAGCCAGACCGGATGCAGCCCGACCGAACTGCCCACCAGCTTCGGGGTCAACAGGTTGCCTTCGACCACCTGGCCCAGGGCAAAGATTGCCGCCACCAGTCCGATCGACAGCCAGTCGCCCCAGAACTGGAACAGCGCCAGCCCGATGGCCAGCGCACCGCCGATCAGTGCCCCCAGATAGGGGATGAAGGTCACCAGCCCGGCGATCAGCCCGACCACCAGACCGAATTGCAGGCCGACAATCATCAGCGCCACCGCGTAATAGGTTCCGAGGATCAGACAGACCGTGCCCATGCCGCGCACGAAAGAGGCCAGCACAGCGTCGATCTCTCCGGCCAGACGCCGGATCACCGGTGCATGATCCAGCGGCAGCAACTGGTCGATGCGCGCGATCATCCGGTCCCAGTCAAGCAGAAGATAGACCGCAACCACCGGCACGATCACCAACAGCAGCACCACGTTGATGGCCGAGCCGACCGAACCGGCCAGGGTCTTGAGCAGGTCGCCCGAGCGCGACTTCAGCGTCTCCATCACCGAGGCGATCATCTGATGCGCGTTCGATTCGCGATCCAGCACCGAGGGGAAATGGGTGCTGACAAAGGCCCTCAGGTCCTGGAACAGTTGCGGCAGCACGTTGATCAGGTCGATCATCTGCGCGATCAATGCCGGCACCACCATCAGCACCATCAGCACGAACAGCAGCACCGAGGCGATGGTGATCACCGCCGTCGCCGCCGTGCGCGACAGGCCCCAGCGTTCCAGCCGGTCGGCCACCGGATCGACGAAATAGGCAATCGCGCCGCCAATCACGAAGGGCAGCAGCACATCTCCCAGTAAATACAGCACCGCAACAAAGACCGCCGCGGCAAGCCCCCAGTAGCGCAGTTGATCCTTTACGGGCAGTGCCATGCGGCCTCCGGCGCGATGATTTTCCACATGCTTCGGTTTTGGCTTATGGTGCCTGGGCTTGCAAGCATTCCCTTGGCGCGGCCCGCGTTGCGATCACTATAGCTCTGGGGAACACGGCTTGCGCATTGTCTCCGTTCCGGGTGTAGCTGCTTTGACCGTACTGGAACATGAACCTGATGCAGCGGTAAACCGGATGTCTTCACCGGGCAAAACCACGCCTGAGCGATTGCCTGTTGCACGGCGATGTCTTAGACCGCTTGGAAACGTCAAATTCAGGAAAGACACAGCACGATGCGCCTGTCGCGATATTTTCTGCCCGTATTGAAGGAAAACCCCGCTGAGGCCCAGATTGTCAGCCATCGTCTGATGCTGCGCGCCGGCATGATCAAACAGGCGCAGGCCGGCATCTATTCCTGGCTGCCGTTGGGGTTCAAGGTGCTGCGCAAGCTGGAAAACATCGTGCACGAGGAACAGATCCGTGCCGGTCATATCCCGATGCTGATGCCCACCCTGCAATCGGCCGACCTGTGGCGCAAATCCGGGCGCTATGACGCCTATGGCCCGGAAATGCTGCGGATCACCGACCGGCACGACCGCGAAATGCTGTTTGGTCCGACGAACGAAGAGATGATCACCGACATCGTCGCCAACTATGTGACCTCGTACAAGGCGCTGCCGCTGACGCTCTACCATGTGCAGTGGAAGTTCCGCGACGAGGTGCGCCCGCGTTTCGGCGTCATGCGGGGCCGTGAATTCCTGATGAAGGACGGTTACAATTTCGACCTGACGAAAGAGGATGCGCTGCACGCCTATAACCGCCATCTGGTCAGCTATCTGCGCACCTATGAGCGTATGGGGTTGCAGGCGATTCCGATGCGGGCCGACAGTGGCCCGATTGGCGGCGACTATACCCATGAATTCCTGGTGCTGGCCGATACCGGCGAGTCGGAAGTCTTCTATGACAGCGCGATCACCGATCTGAGCTTTGGCGACCGCATGATCGACTATGACGATCACGCCCAGTGCCAGGCGGTGCTGGAGGAGTTCACCAGCCGCTACGCCCGCACCGACGAAACCCATGACGAGGCGGTTTTCAACGAGATCCCCGAAGAGCGCCGCCGCGTGGCGCGGGGGATCGAGGTGGGCCAGATCTTCTACTTCGGGACCGAGTATTCAGAGAAACTGGGCGCGATGGTGCAGGGCGAGGACGGCCAGCGCGTACCGCTGCACATGGGCAGCCATGGCATCGGAGTGTCGCGCCTGATCGGTGCCATCATCGAGGCTAGCCACGACGACAAGGGCATTATCTGGCCTGAGGGCGTCACGCCTTTCCATTGCGGTATCGTGAACCTGAAGCAGGGTGACGACGAGGCGGATGCGGCCTGTGACAAGCTATATGCCGCGCTGACAGCGCTCGGGCTGGAACCGCTCTATGACGACCGTAGCGAACGTGCGGGGGGCAAGTTCGCCACCATGGACCTGATCGGTCTGCCCTGGCGGATCACCGTGGGCCCGCGCGGGTTGAAGAACGGGGTGGTGGAACTGACCAGCCGCAAGACCGGCGAAAGCGTCGAGCTGAGCCCGGAAGAGGCGGTTCGGAAGGTGGCCGAGATCTATGCGCCGCACCACCCGCACCTAGCTCGTGAAGAGCCGATGGCAGGCCGGTCTTTCCACACCTGGCTGTGATGGACTAGTGAAGTGGACTGCGGGTTGGCGGGTGGCTTAGCAAATCGCCATCCGCCCAGTCGCCATGGTGCGCCAGAACGCATGGCCGCCCCAAACGGTTCACCAAGTCCTCCATCGACAGCCCGAGGAAGTTCAAACCGCACAATCGCTTACCGCTGCCGCGCTCTGTGACGCAAAAGGCGCCGTCTCGAAAAGCCAGACCATAACCGCGTTTCCGCATGACCTCGATAAGCTCGGCCCATGTTTTCGCCCCGTGAAAAAGCGGCAGCATGACTGCCCGCAGCAGAGCTGCCGTTTCACAATCATAAGCCGCAGGTTGCGACGTGGAGCGTTTTTTCGAAGACATCGGTCCTGTCATCTGCCTGAGTCCCATCTTGGGCACTCCTCATTCCTAAAATGCTGGCACTTGTGCAGTACGGATTCAAAATTTGCCCGCCCGACGTGTTAATTTTGGTTAAAATTTGGGGAAATTCGGTGTCAAAATCGGTCTCATCGCCATAATGTTTCTGTCTTGGAAACGGTATTGAGCGGTGATGCGTGTTCTTGTCATCTGTGCATCATGTACGGCAGGGGCGCTGTAGCCGCCCCTGCCAAAATGTGCGAACGTTGGGTTAGGCAAGAAGATCGTAATCCGTGCCGTCGATCCTGATCATGATGCTGTCTTGTGCAGCGCCGTCCACAAGGGCAAAGATCACTTGCCCCTGATAGTCGACAAAAACCTCCTCGACGGCATCATCCCCCGGACGTGCGACACCGTCACCGCCGGCATGGGTCACGTGAACGACGAAATCGTCGATGCTCGCATCGGACTGGCCGAAGACAAGGACATCGTTTTCTTCCGAGTTGAAGTCCTGGATCCAGTCGGTGCCGTGATCCTCAATCCCCAGGTGGTAGAACTTGTCGGCGCCGGTGCCACCATTCAACCGGTCGAACCCGAAGCCACCATTGATGAAATCATCCCCGGCGTTGCCGAATATCTGGTCACTCAACCCGTTTCCGGCGATGACGTCGTTCCCGTCCTGACCAGCCAGAAAATCGGTTCCTGCACCACCCGAGATCGTATCAGCACCGCCTTCGCCATAGACGACGTCGTTACCGGCCCCCGCATCAACCAGATCGCTGTCTGCGCCTGCATAGATCCAGTCGCCAAGGTCGCTGTCGCTGGCGCCGCCGATGATCGTGTCGGCACCCTCGGCCCCATTGAGGGTATCGTTGCCATCGCCACCGCGCAGAAGATCGTTTCCGGCGTCGCCGAGCAGCCGGTCGTTGCCGTCGGCGCCAAGGATGATGTCATTGCCTTCACCGCCGCGGACGACATCATCCCCGCCACCAGCGTCGATTAGGTCGTTATCGAGGCCGGTATCAAAGGACTCTGCAATGTCTTCGCCAAAGATCAGATCGACAGCATTGTTCCCGTCGCTGACAAGAACATCTGCAGGAACCAGAACGCCATCAATGACATGCACGATCCCGTTGGCAGCCTGGATATCGGTGGCGATGATGTTTGGATCGGGCAGTTCGGGGTCAAGATCGCCGAGGCTGGTTCCGTCGATCGTTATCGAACCGCCCTGAAGTGTTGTGATGGTGTCAGAAGCAAGTACCTGGCTGGCTTGCAGGGATTCGCCCGCGACATGATAGGTCAGCACCTGGGTCAACAGCCCGATCGGATCGCCCCCGCTTAGAAGATTGAGACCGCGCACAATGAAGGACAGGGCACCTGCCTCGTCGGTTCCCTCATAGCCGAGCGTTTGCGCAAGAGACAGGAACGCGTCGTCATTCGGCGCGAAAACAGTCAGGTCGGCATCCGCATCGTCAAGGGCACTGCCAAGCCCGGCGGCTGATACGGCCGCCAGGAGGAGATCGAAGTCGCTTCCATTGTCATCCAGCTCTCCCGACGACGCGACCAGCCCTGTGATTGTCGGGGCATCGTTTCCGGGCAGGTCTACCGGCAGCATGACCCGGTCGATGACGTGGATGATGCCGTTGTCCGCCGCCACATCGGTCGTGACCAAAGATGCGTCGATCAGGTCAGGTTCGAGATCGACAAGGGTGGGCGCATTCAGCGTCACAACGCCACCCTGAAGGGTTGTCAGACTGCCCGCAGCCGCGATTTCGGCTTCCTCCAGGGATTCGCCGGCGACATGATACAGCAAGACAGCGCGCAGAGTTTCAGCAGGTACTGCACCGGTCAAGAACGCGGTCACCGCATCGTTGTCCGTGCTGTCTCCGTCAAAGCCGATATCCACGGCAAGTTTCGAGAAGGCCGCATTGGTCGGGGCGAAAACGGTGAAATCGCCCGAGGCATCGTTCAAGGTGGCGACAAGGTTCGATCCGGGTAGTTCGCTGTCGACGAACGTCAGGGCCGAAACAAGGATCGAGAAATCCGCGTTTCCAGCGGCAATATCTGTTATTGTGGGCATTGTTTCCTCCAGCTTGTGTTCGAGAGGACTACGCGTTCAGGAACAGGGCGGATCATTCCAAGGGGCTCACGAAATCGCGAGCAAGAGCGACCCGGCGCGCGTAAGCATTTGACAGTCGTACGGCTTCTGAATTCCCCCGGCATACCGCGGAATCGGCGGGTTGTTGGTTCTGACCATGTACAAAACCGTCAAAACGCCGTACATCGCGGGCAAACGAGCAGGAGCCTAAAATGGCCAGACAACCGGCCCCCTTTGCCGCATTTGAATGGAAGATCGCCTGGCGATACCTGCGTGCCCGCCGGGCCGAGGGCGGGGTCAGCGTGATGACCTGGATCAGCCTGATCGGCATCACGCTGGCGGTGTTCGCGCTGATCGCGACGCTGGCGGTGCGCTCGGGCTTCCGGTCCGATTTCGTGGGCACCATCCTGGGTGCCAACGCCCATGTCACCGTCTATAACCCCGGCGAAATCGACGCCAATGGCCGCATTGACCGGACCATCCCCAACTATGCCGAGATGGCCGCCCGGGTGGCCGGGGTCGCGGGCGTCACCCGGGCCGCGCCGCTGGTCAAGGGGCAGGTGATGGCGGCCGCCCAGAACCGCAATGCCGGTGTCGAGGTGTTCGGTATCGCCGCGGCCGATCTGGCCGCACTGCCCGGCATCACCAATACCGACCGCTCTTATGGCGACCTGTCCCGCTTCGATCAGGGGATCGCGCTGGGCTCGGGCGTGGCGCGCGAGCTGGGGGTTACCGTGGGCGACCGGATCAAGCTGATCTCGCCCAACGGTGCCCGCACACCGATGGGCACCTCGCCCCGGGTGAACGCCTATGAGGTGGTCTATGTGTTCTCGGCCGGGCGCTATGACATCGACCGCACCCGGGCCTACATGCCCTTTGCCGAGGCGCAGGCCTATTTCAACCGCGAGGGTGTCGCCGACGAGATCGAGGTGATGGTGACGGAGCCCGAGCGGCTGGACCGGGTGCTGATCCCGATCCTGACCGCCGCCGGTGACGGCGCCCAGGTCTGGACCTGGCAAGACGCCTCGGGCGGGTTCCTGCGCGCGCTTGAGGTCGAGGACAACGTGATGTTCATTATCCTGTCGATCCTGGTGCTGATCGCGACCATGAACATCGTCTCGGGTCTGATCATGCTGGTCAAGAACAAGGGCCGGGATATCGGCATCCTGCGCACCATCGGCCTGAGCGAAGGGTCCATCCTGCGCGTGTTCTTCATCTGCGGCGCGTTTACCGGCATCCTGGGCACGCTGATGGGCGTTGTGCTGGGCTGTCTCTTTGCCATCTATATCGACCCGATCTTCTCTTTCGTGAATTTCGTGATGGGGGGCGGCGTCTGGGACCCGGCCATTCGCGGCATCTATGCGCTGCCGGCGGAACTGCGGCTGGCTGATGTGCTCAAGGCGGCGGGTCTGTCGCTGGGCCTCTCCTGTGTCGTGACCTATTTCCCGGCGCGCCGCGCGGCGCGGCTGAACCCGGTGGAGGCGCTGCGCTATGAGTGAGCCGACATTGCGCCTGAGCGGCATCGAAAAGACCTATCTGAAGGGGACACCCGGCGAGGTGCGCGTGCTGCGCGGCGTCGATCTGAGCGTCGCGCCGGGCGAGATGGTGGCGCTGGTCGCGCCCTCGGGGGCGGGCAAGTCGACGCTTCTGCATATCGCGGGCCTCTTGGACGTGCCCGATGCGGGTCAGGTTCAGATCGCCGGACAGGACATGACCGGGCGCGGCGACCGCGCCCGCACCGGGATGCGGCGGCGGGACGTGGGCTTTGTCTATCAGTTCCACCATCTGTTGCCCGAATTCTCCGCGTTGGAAAACGTGGTGTTGCCGCAGCTGGCCAACGGCGTGGCTGAAGGCAAGGCCGAAGCGCGCGCACGCGAGCTTCTCTCCAGCGTCGGAGTGGCCGGGCGCGCGGATCATCGCCCAGCGGCGCTATCGGGGGGCGAACAGCAGCGCGTGGCGTTCTGCCGGGCGCTGGCCAACGCACCGCGCCTGTTGCTGGCGGATGAGCCGACCGGCAATCTCGACCCCGCGACCTCGGAGCAGGTGTTTGACGCGCTGGTCGAACTGGTGCGCGGCACGGGCCTGTCGGCGCTGATCGCTACTCATAACCTGGAACTCGCCGCGCGCATGGACCGGGTGGTGCGCCTGACCGAAGGGCGATTGTCGGCCGAAGGCTGAGGCGGCGCCACGCGTTGATTTGGATCATGGCGCCGGGTGTCGCGCCGGGTCAGGCTGGCCGGGAAATCATAGTGGTTCGTTGAACATGCGCCTTCTGTTTCCGGCCTTGCTCCTGCTCGCCGCATGCGCCCCCGAAGGACCGGGTGGTGCGCGGCTCTATGCCCGGCATTGCGCGGCTTGCCATGGGCCGACCGGCGCAGGGGACGGACCCGAGGCGCCGCGCTTGCCGGTGCCGCCCGCAGATCTGCGTGGCCTTGCTGAGGCGCATGGCGGGCAGTTTCCGGCGGCGTCCGTGATGGCCACGATCCATGGCTATCCCGGCAAGGGGCATCTGGGCGCGATGCCTGAATTCGGGCCATTGTTCGACGGCGAGACGGTCGCCGTCACCACTACCGATGGAAATGTCGTCGCAGCACCGCGCGCAATAGTGGCGCTGACCGCTCATGTCGAAACGCTGCAAACGCCCTGAGGCGCGCAAACTGGAGGAGACCTCGATGAAACCGTTCCTGTCCGCCCTGCTGATCTCGAGCCTGGTCGCACCTGCCTTGGCGCAGGATGTGACCGAGGGAGAGCAACTCTACCGCCACCATTGCGCGACCTGCCACGGGATCGAGGCCACCGGGCACGGACCGATGGCCGGCGTACTGGTGATCAGCCCCGCGGATCTGACGCGTCTGTCCGAGGATGGAGAGCTGCCGATCGTACGGATCGTGCGACGCATCGACGGGCGAGACCCGCTGGTCAGCCATGGCAGCCCTATGCCGGTCTACGGCCCCTATTTCGAAGGGCGCGACGTGGCTATTAAGTCGGAAACCGGTCAGCCGATCTTGACCAGCCAGCCGATTGTCGATCTGCTGGCCTATATCGCGACGCTGCAAGAGAAATGAATGGGAGACCGGCCATGCGCGCTATACCCGCAACCGCTCTGATATTGGCTGTGATTGCGGCCTGTGCCCGGATCGACGCCATGCCCGGTCCCGCGGAAGGCGAAAAGGTCTTTGCCGCAAATTGCGTGGCCTGTCACGATTACCGCGGGCAGGGGGCGGAATTGTCTGGCGGTGGCGAGGCGCCGGACCTGACCCGGATCGCGGAACGGCGGGATGGAGACTTTCCCCGGGCCGAGATCCTAACCAAGATCGACGGCTATGGACGCGGCAAGGTGTCGGCAGAGATCATGCCAGCCTTTGGCGCCCTCCTCGAAGGAGAGTTGGTTCCGGTCGAGATCGACGGGGTCATGACGCCGACGCCGCGGCCACTGGCGGCGTTGCTGGCCTATCTGGAAAGTATCCAGGTGTCCGAGGCGGGGTAATCCGCGCGACCGGGGCGGAGGCGAAGAAAATTCGACGAATTTTCTTCTCTGGCGCTGCGTTGCAAGGTCAGTCGCAGATCCCATTCAGCTCCGCATCGCGCCAGGGCAGCAGCACGTCGCTTTCTCGACCCGACTGTGGCAGGGCACTCACCGGCATCACCGCCGCCAGCATGTCATGCAGCCGACGCGTGCGCGGCGCCTCGGGGGCCAGCGCCCGGCAACAGACATATTCCTCGACGATGGCGCCCTGCTGCTCGTAGCCGTAGCTCAGGAAATCGGGTGCCGCGCGCAGGTCGAACAGATAGGGATCGTCGCTGGCCCCGTGTTCGGCCGCCGCCCGGAGCGGATGATACCCGGTGGCGTGCCGGTTCTGCCATTGCCAGACATGGGTCAGCTCATGTGCCAGCAGCATCGCGGCAATCAGGTTCACCCGGTCGGGATAGTCCGGCATGTAGTCATCCAGATACCAGTCGCGCGCGAAATAGACCTTGTGGAACAGGGTTACGGCAGCGGGTTTGACCGTGACGATCTCTTCTTTCTGCGGCGGCAGGATCCGTTCGCGGCAGGTCACGCGCGGACGCGGCTTGCGGTGAAAGGTCACCGCGCCCACCGGCGCGCCCTCGACCAGGCGCACCCGCGAGATATCGAGCGCGTCGCCGTGCAAGCGGGTGGCAAAGGCGCGCTCGGCCTCGGTCAGTGGGCGGCCGCAGGCGGCCACCAGCAGCAGCATACAGAACAGGCGGAGGATCATGCGCGCGGGCCTCGTGCGGTTCGGGACAGATGTCTGTACCATCGCACGGTCCCGCCCCGCGCGTTGGTGAGAGGACCCTGGCAGAGCCCTAGCAGCCTCGCTCCGGACGCTAGCCAAGCGCCCGCAGGTCGGGCAAGGGAAATGTCGCGCGGTGGCCTCAAAGGCTCATCGCCAGCACGCGGCTGATTTCGGTCAGCGAACGGCCGGATTGGTCCATCCAGGTGTTGAAGGCCTCCTGGACCTGCGTCATCGCCTTTTTCGAGGTGGGCGCCTTGTCCACAACCCCTTCGGCGATCAACCGGGCAATCACATCGCGCGACAGGATGAAACTGTCGCGCCCGGCAAAGCGCATGGCATATTGCGCGGTGGTGCCGCCCAACCGGCTGCCGCGACGTTTAAGCAGGTCGAGAAGGCCCACATAGTCGGTTGACGGCCAGCCACCCAGCACCTGACCGGCGCCGCCTTCGTCCCGCAATTCCAGAAGAAAGGCCGCGTTGTCGCGTACAGTGGCGATCTTGGTGCCGTTGCGCACGATGCGGGCGTCCTGCAACAGGGCGTCGAAATTCTTGTCATCCATCAGGGCGCAACGGCCGATGTCGAACCCGTCAAAGGCGACCTCGAACCCGTCCCATTTCGCCTCTATCACCTTCCAGTTGAAGCCGGCCTGAAACACGCATTTGGTGATTACCGACAGCCACCGATCCTCGGGCAGCGCGGCGAGCTCGGCCGCGGATGAGGGACGGGTCAGCTTGGCCTCGAGCGCCGCCGTGCCGCCATGGCGGGCGGCGGCAAGCGCATGGATCTCGTCGAAATGGTGCATGTCTCACCTCCCTGATCTGGGGGATGTTGCCACTCTGCCCAAGGCTGGGCAAGGCGTGCACGTCAGGGCGCGTAAAAGGTGGCTGTCGCGGTGGCCACCTGCTTGCCACTCTCTTCTTCGTGCATATCGGCGCGGGCAAAGACCAGCGCCTTGCCAGCGCGCACCACCTGAGCCCGGCACAGGATCGCGCGCCCGACACCGGGGCGCAGGAACTGGGTGTGCAGGTCGGTGGTGGCAAACAGGCGCAGCTCGTCCTGTTGTGCGATGGCGGCCAGCGCCATGCTGGTATCGGCCAGTGCTGCCAGCGCCTGACCCGAGACAATGCCGCCCGCCCGCGCCAGATGCGGCCCCAGCGGCATTCGCACCAGCACGTGTTCGCGCCCTGCCTCCAGCACCTCGGGGTCGAGCGCCTGAACCCAATCGGCGAAATGTTCGCTCAGCAGCGCCTGGGCGGTTTCCGGGGTCAACATCAGCGGCGTCTCCTGTGGTTCTGTCTGGGGGCGAGCATAGGCGCAGAGATCATCCGACGCCAAGTCCAGACAGGGTCAAACCCGGCGTCGCAAAAAAATGCTCGACAAGACGGGGAGGTGTGATGATTATTGACTGACCAATCAATAAACCGCCATGCGAGGGACTGGTGACAGTTCCCCGGAATCGGCGGATAGTGCACCCAATCGGATCAACAGGGAGAACTGAGATGAAACGGGTAGGACTTGGACTTGCGCTGGCCGCGCTTGCAGGGGGCGTGAACGCCGCTGAAATGGGCGCCTCGGACGAGCCGATCAAGCTGGCGATCAACGAATGGACCGGGCAGCACGTGACCACGCATGTGGCCGGCGAGATGCTCAAGGCCGCGGGCTACAAGGTGGAATATGTGACTGCCGGCATGATGAACCAGTTCCAGGCGCTGGCCGATGGCGATATCCACGCCACGCTGGAAATCTGGTCGTCGAACGTGTCGGACGAATACGCCAAGAAGGTTGCCGAGGGCACGGTGACCGAGATCGGCGATCTGGGCCTGAACGCGCGCGAGGGCATCGCCTATCCCGCGCATGTGGCCGATCTGTGCCCGGGCCTGCCGGCCTGGGAGGCGCTGAAGGAGTGCGCGCAGGTCTTCGCCACCGCCGAGACCCTGCCGATGGGCCGCCTTGTCGACTATCCCGCCGATTGGGGCACACCGGGCGCTGACCGCATGACCGGTCTTGACCTGCCGATCAAGGCGGTGCCCGCAGGCTCCGAAGGGGCGCTGATCGCGGAACTGCGCGCCTCGACCGAGCGCAAGTCGCCGCTGCTCATCACCTTCTGGCAGCCGCATTGGGCGATGTCGGCCTACGATGTGAAATTCATCGACCTGCCGCCGGGCGAAGAGGCCTGCTTCAGCGATGCCTCGTGGGGGCCGAACCCCAATGCGGTCAACGATTGCGATTTCTCGCCCAGCCGCATCTTCAAGGCGTCGTGGTCGGGCTTTGCCGAGAAATGGCCCGCCGCGCACGAGATCCTGTCGAACTATCAGCTGAGCGTCGAGGCGCAGCAGCCGATGATGGGCGCGATCGACGTCGATGGCGGCAAGGTCGAAGAGGTGGTTGCCGCCTGGATGACCGAGAACGAGGGCAGCTGGCGCCCGGTCGTCGACGCTGCCACCAAGTGAGCCGCAGACGTGACTGAGGCGACAACGCCGGCCATCACCTGCCAGAATCTCTGGCAGGTGTTTGGGCCCGGTGCAAACGACGCCCTGGCCGAGGCATTGGCCCGGTCGGGCGGCGATGCCGAGGCCGCGGCGGCAGAGCTGCGCGGCAAGGGTCTGATCCCCGCCGTGCAGGACGCCAGTTTCGAGGTCCGCGAGGGCGAGCTGTTCGTGATCATGGGCCTGTCCGGGTCGGGCAAGTCCACCCTGATCCGCTGTATCTCGCAACTGCTGCCGGGCACCGGCGGCGAGATCCGGATCGAGGGCGACAATGTCGTCGGCGCCAGCAAGCAAAAACTGACCGATTTGCGCCGCCGCAAGCTGGGCATGGTGTTCCAGCATTTCGGCCTGTTCCCCCACATGACGGTCGCTGAAAACGTGGCCTATCCGCTCAAGGTGCAGGGGGTAGGGCGCAAGGAACGCCGCGCCCGGGCGCAAGAGGTGATCTCGCTGGTCGGGCTCGACGGGCGCGAGGACAGTTTCCCGCGCCAGCTGTCCGGTGGCCAGCGCCAGCGCGTCGGCATCGCCCGCAGCCTGGCGGTGAACCCCGATATCTGGTTCCTGGACGAGCCGTTCTCGGCGCTGGACCCGCTGATCCGGCGCCAGTTGCAGGATGAATTCCTGCGCATTCAGGCGACGCTGAAGAAATCCATCGTCTTCATCACCCATGACATCGCCGAGGCGCTGAAACTGGCCGACCGCATCGCGATCATGCGGGATGGCAAGATCGTGCAGATCGGTACGCCGACCGAGATCGTGCTGAACCCGGTCGACGATTATGTGCGCGAGTTTTCTAAGGATGTGGCCAAGGGCCGCCATGCCAAGGTGGCCTCGGTCATGCGGACCGGCGCCGAGGAGCAGGGACCGGACGATCCGGGCCTGACCACGGGCATGACGCTGGACACCGCGCTGGCGCGCTGCATGCAGCTGTACCAACCGGTGCCGGTGCGCGATGCCAGCGGTGCCATCGTGGGCACGGTGCAACCCTCGGATCTGGCGGCTGCATTGCAGGTGGACGACACATGAGCGCCGTCGAGATCCCGGTCCCGCGCGCGGCACGGCTGACGGTGGGAACAAAGGCCGCGCTGATCACGGCGCTGGTCGGCGCGCTCTGCCTGGTACTGGAGCCGGTGGCGCCCTGGCTGGGCGCCTGGCCCAAGGCCTGGGTGCTGCCCGCCACCGATTGGGTCGGGACGGTGATGACCGCGTTCCTGGCCTGGTTCAAACCCGTGGCCCGCCTGTTCTCGGCGGTGATGGTCTATCCGATGGATGCCGCCAACTGGGTTTTGAACGCGACCCCCTGGCCGCTGGTGATCGGTATCGTCACCGCGTTGGGCTGGTATCTGGGCGGTGCGGCGATGGCGGCGCTGGGGCTTGGCGGTCTGGGCTTCGTGCTGGCCTCGGGCTATTGGCACGAGGGAATGAACACGCTGGCCCTGGTGGCGGTTTCGGTGCCGCTGGCGCTGGTGGTGGGCGGGGCGATCGGCATTCTCGCCAACGAGGTGCCGCGCATCCGGGCCGCGGTGCAGGCGGTGCTGGATATCATGCAGACAGTGCCGACATTTGCCTATCTGACGCCCTTGCTGGCGCTGTTCGGTTTTGGCCCGGTGGTGGGGCTGATCGCCTCGGCGATCTATGCCGCGCCGCCGATGGCGCGCAACGTGATGCTGGGGCTGGAGCGGGTCGAGGCCGAGGTCAAGGAAGCCGCGATCATGTCCGGCGGCACCCGTATGCAGCAATTGTTCCAGGTCGAGATCCCCTCGGCCTCGCGCCAGATCATGGTGGGGTTCAACCAGTGCCTGATGGCGGCGCTGAGCATGGTGATCATCGCCGCCGTCATCGGCGGGTTCAACGATATTGGTTGGGAAGTGCTGTTGACCATGCGCAAGGCGCAGTTCGGTGCGGCCTTGCTGGCGGGGATGGTGATCGTGGCCTTTGCGGTCATCATCGACCGGATGAGCGCGGTGCTGGCGACCGAGCGCAAACGCCATGACATTCGCGTGGTCTGGGGGCTGCTGGGGTTGGCCCTGGCCTTTACGCTGGTGTTCTGGACCCGGCTGCCGGCGGCCTCGGACCTGACCCTGCTCGACCCGGTGGCGGTCTCGCTGGATCAGGGGCTGACCCGGTTCACCCAGGCCAATGGCGCGGCGCTGGATGCGCTGAAGAACAACACGCTCTACTATGTGTTGTTGCCGCTCAGGATCGGGCTGGATCAGGCGGTTCTGCCCTTTACCTGGGGCTTTTCCTGGACCCCGCTGATGAGTGGCGCGCTGTTTGCGCTGGGCGCGGTGCTGGCGCTGGGCATGGCCTGGGCCGGGCGGCCGACTGCCGGGCTGATGGCCCTGATCGGCCTCGGCATGATCGAGACCGGCATCACCAATCTGCCCTGGCCCTTTGTGCTGACCGGGGCGGCGGCGTTGGGATACGTGGCGGGTGGTCGGCGGCTGGCGCTGATGGTGGTGATCCTGCTGGGCACCATTCTGGTGTCGGGCCTGTGGGGCCGGGCGCTGTTGTCGCTTTATCTCTGCGGCGCTTCGGTCTTTGCCTGCGCGGTGCTGGGTGGCGCGATCGGTGTGGCCAGCGCGGTCTGGTCGCCGGTCTGGCGCGTGGTGCGCCCGATCTGCGACACGTTGCAGACCATCCCGCTGTTCGTCTTCCTCATCCCGGTGCTGATGGTGTTTCAGATCGGCGAATTCTCGGCCTTTCTGGCGATCTGCGCCTATGCGATCGTGCCGATGATCCGCTACACCCGTCACGGATTGGTGGACACGCCGGACGAGATGATGGAGGCCGCGATTTCCAGCGGCGCCACCGACTGGCAGATCCTGCGCGATGTGCGCGCGCCCTATGCGGCGCCGACCATCCTCCTGGGGTTGAACCAGACCATCCTCTATGCCTTTTCGATGCTGGTCATCGCGGCGCTGATCGGGACCACCGGTCTGGGCCAGTCGATCTATCTGGCGCTGGGACAGGCGGATGTGGGTCTGGGCATCTCGGCAGGTGCGGCGATGGCCATTCTGGCGCTGATCGCCGACCGGCTGGTGCAGGGCTTTGCCGAAGAGCGGCGCAAGGCGCTGGGCCTGTGAACCCATGCGGGCGCGGCTTGACTTCGGTTAAGGCCGGGCCTTTTCTGCCGCCCTAGACCGGGGCGGCGAAACGGTCGAGGGACAGCGATGGGCGGATGGGCGGAATTTGCGGTGGCGCTGGCGGTGTTCCTTCTCAGCCATGTGATCCCGGTGCGCCCGCCGGTGCGGCCCTGGCTGGTGGCGCGGCTGGGCGCGCGCGGCTTTGGCATCGCCTATTCCCTGTTCTCCATCGCGGTGCTGGGCTGGCTGATCCTGGCCGCCGCCCGCGCGCCCTATGTCGAGGTGATCCCGCCCTTGCCCGCGCTGCGCTGGGTTCCGGTGCTGGTCATGTTGCCGGTCTGCCTGATGGCGGTGGCGGGGCTGCGTGCGGTCAATCCGCTGTCCTTTGGCGGGCTGGGGCGGGGGGCGTTCGATCCGGCCCGGCCCGGTATTCTGGCCCTGTCGCGCCATCCGCTGCTGCTGGCGCTGGCAATGTGGTCGGGGGCGCATCTGCTGGCCAATGGATCGCTGGCGCATGTGATCCTGTTTGGCCTCTTTGCCGGGTTTGCCGTGATGGGCATGGCCCTGATCGACCGGCGCAAGCGGCGCGAATTGGGCGCCGACTGGACGCGGCTGGCGGCAAGCACTGCCCGGCTGTCGCCAAGGGGACTGCCTGCACTGCTGGCGCCGCGCATCGTGCTGTCTGCCGTGCTGCTTTATCTGGCCCTCCTGCTGGCCCATGCACCTGTGATCGGGGTCTCGCCGCTGCCCTGACTGGTCGAACCCGGATCGGCGTGCTAGATCATCACCAACCGAGAGAAAAGGACGCTCACGATGCATCTGGCCTATGTCACCACCACAGCGCGCGGCGCCACCGACCGGCTGCTGAGCGAGGTGGCCGCGCGGCTGGATGCCAAGGGCGTGCGCCTGGCCGGGGTGGTGCAGACCAACACGGAGTGCGCCGATAACGCCCGCTGCGACATGGATCTGCGGGTGATGCCGGGAACCGAGGTCATCCGCATCTCGCAGACGCTGGGCGCCGGGTCGCGCGGCTGCCGGCTGGATCCCGGAGAGCTGGAGCGCGCGGTGGGTCTGGTCTCGGCGGCTCTGGCCGAGGACCCCGAGCTGCTGATCGTCAACAAGTTCGGCAAACACGAGGCCGACGGGCGCGGCTTTCGCCCCTTGATCGCCGAGGCGCTGGCGCGGGATATCCCGGTGCTGCTGGGGGTGAACGGCCTGAACGAAGAGCGGTTTTTGGCCTTTACCGAGGGTGCCGCCGTAAAGCTGAACCCGGAAGCGGATGCGCTGGTCGATTGGGTCGAGAACGTCCGCGCTTCACGCATTCAGGCGGCCTGATCCGCCTTTCTCTTACTTATTGCCTGTCTGGATCACCTTGCGGGTGGACCCCGGAGGTTCTGTCTCCATGCGAATGACCGGCGGCTTAGAGGAACCGGGTCAGCAAGGCCCGGAACGTGGCCGTCAACTCTTCGCGACTGCCCTGGTCCTTGCCGATCTGGTTCTGCATCAGAAACCGAAAGGCGCCGTCGAGCAGCGCATATGAGATTTCGACATTCTCGGGGGCGTCATGGCCCGCCTTCTCGAAAGCGGCCCGCACGATGCCGATCAGCATCCCTTCGATCTCGGCCACGACCGGGCGAAAGGTGGCGTCGAACATGGCCTGGGTGCGGATATCATACCACAGCCGGTGGGTCATGTTGTCGTCCACGATCGAGGTTACCAGAGCCTCGGAAAAGGCGTCGATCACCCGCTCGCGTCCCTGCGCCTTTTTCAACGCGTCGGTGATATTGCGCACGAACTCCTGCTTGTAGAGCTGCACGCAGTAGATGATCAGGTCGGTGCGGTCCTCGAAATAGTAATGCAGCATGCCAAGCGACAGGTCGCTTTTCTCGGCGATGTCACGCAGCGAGGTATTGGCATAGCCAAGCTCTTTGAGCGCCTCGATCGCGCTGGTGGCGATCTGGCGTTTTTTCTCGTCCCGCTTGGCGTTCTTGCGCGCGGCGCGGGCTTTCAGTTTGGCTGGCATCTCGTTCATGGCACTCACATGGCTTTGATTCGGGCGGAATGCAACTTTTTCCGCCCTCTGTCTCCTTTCAGCCCAACAGCGCGTGGTAGAAGATACCGGGCAGTTTCAGCCAGTTGGGCTTGTACTGGAATCCGGTCAGCGCGGCGCCGATCTTGTGCTGGCGGCGGTTGGTGATGAAGAAGGGCGGGCGCGGCAGCAGCGAGAACTGCCCCGACAGCAGCCCGCGCGGGAACGGGCGCCAGGGTGCACGTACCACTGTGCGTTCGGTCTTCTCCAGCATGAAGGAGTTGTGCACCGTCCCGATGCCCGATCCGACATTCTCCAACGTATGACCCGGAAATGCACCCCAAGGACAGGCGGTGATCAGGAAACCCAGCCCGCACCAGCCGTTGATGCCGATGGTGCCATAGCGCAGCTTGGCGATGATTTCCTCGAACCGTTTCCGGCCGATCTGGCGGATGGTTTTCGGGTGGATCAGGATCTGGCAGCCCAGCGTGCCCCAAAGCTCGTCATTGGCATAGTCGATGGCCGCTTCGAGATAGCTGGCCGGATCGGGGGCCTCCAGTTCCTTGACGCTCAAAGCGGGGGCAAAGACCTCGCACGAGGCGTTGAAATGGTCCGCGCCCAGTTCGCCCACGATAAGCGCCGGGGCAAGCGGGCCGCGGTCGACCTTGTCGGCCTTGCCGGCATGTTCGGCGAAACTGTCCAGCCGTTGCTGGGCGCCGGGATACCAAGCCGGGCGGGTGGACCCCGCCGCGACGCGCTTGACCTCTTGGATCAGCTGCGCGCCCTTGTCCCAGCCGCGCGGCATCACCAGCGCCTGACAGGCGATGCAGTTGTGGCCAGAGTTGTGCAGCTTCATCGTCGCGATGTTTTCCGCCTGGAACCGGATATCGGCGGCGGACCAGGGGCCGGGTACCACGATGGTGGGGCTGACCGAACCCAGTTCGGAGGTGAACCGCTTGGTGTTTCTGGGCGTGCCCGCCTTGCGGTTCTTTGCACCTTCCTCGCCCACGCCCCAGACGATGGCGTCATGGGTGCTTTCGGCGCCGGTGATATGCAGTTCTTCGATGATGGGATGATCGCACAGATAGGCGCCCCCCTTGGCATCCCCCTTGACGATGCGCAGATATCCCTCGTCGACAAAGGGTTTCATGGCGATCTTGTAATAGTCGGTCAGGTAATCGTTGACCGGGTTCATCTTCAGGATCACCACCTGGTTTTCCAGGATCAGCTTTTGCAGCACGTCCAGCGGCGTGATCGCGTTCACGTTGCCCGCGCCCAGCACCAGCGCGACCTTGCCACGCCGTTCCCTTTCGGGCGTGTCATAGGCGATGGCGGCGTGCTCCTTGAGGTTGCCGGCTGTCACGCCCTGTTGCATCCAGACCTCGGCCGAAACGCCGGACAGGAGCAACCTGTCCCAGATCGAATGCGGCAGCACCTTGACCGCCAGTTGCCCGGTGACCAGTTCGCGGGTGGGCAGGTGATCGACAAAGGCCTTGCCCTGCATCTGCGACAGCGTTGCCATCAAGGCGTTGCAGCCTGCCATGCAGGCATAGGGCCCCGCGATCCATTCCTCGCCCGCCACCGCCGTGCCGGGTTTCAGACCCTTGCGGCGGGCGGCCTCGTCGGCCCAGCCCTTGGCGACCTTCATGATCCCGTCCTTCATGCCCGACAACAGCCGGATCCGGTCGGGGACGGGCAATTGCGCCCATCTGTCCTTGTTCGCGTCCAGCTCTGCCAGAGCACGGTCATAGTGATCGAACAGGGCGTCCTGGTCGTCGAGTGTCAGTTGTGCGGCGTCAAGCATCCTGGATACCTCTCTCGATCAGGGTATTGGCGAACTGGTCGCGCAGCTGGTTCTTGAGCATCTTACCGGTGGCATTGAGCGGGATCGCATCGGTGAACACCACCGCGTCGGGCACCTGCCAGCTGGCGACCTTGCCCTTGTAAAGCGCGAGGATCTCTTCTTCGCTCGGCTCGGCGCCTTCGGCCTTGACCGCGATGATGATCGGGCGCTCGTCCCATTTCGGATGGATCGCGCCGATGGCGGCGGCCATGGCGACGCCGGGATGCGCCACCGCGATCCCTTCGAGGTCGACCGAGGAAATCCACTCGCCGCCCGATTTGATGATGTCCTTGGTCCGGTCGCGGATCACCATGAACCCGTCGGCGTCGATGGTCGAGACATCGCCGGTATCGAACCAGCCGTCACCGGTGGTTGCCGGTGCGTCCTTGCCGAAATAGGTATCGACCACCCAATGGCCGCGCACCTGAAGGGCGCCTTCGGCCTTGCCGTCATGGGGCAGGGGAGCGCCCTTGTCATCGACGATGCGCAGGTCGATGCCAAAGGGCGGGCGGCCCTGACCCAGACGCAACAGCGCCATCGCATCGGCATCCAGATCGGCATGCTTGCCCTTGGGCCGGTTGGCCGTGCCCAGCGGCGAGGTCTCGGTCATCCCCCAGGCATGGATCGTGTCGCAGTCATAATCGTTGCGGAAGGTGGCAATCATCGACGGTGCGGCCGCTGATCCGCCGATCACGTTGCGGCGCAGGGTCTCCATCCTGGAGCCTGATTTCTTCGCCGCCGCCAGCAGCATCATCCAGATCGTCGGCACGCCCAGGGCCAGCGTCACCTTCTGGTCGTCGATCAGCCCCAGCAGGCTGTCACCGTCCAGCATCGGTCCCGGCATCACCAGCTTGGCGCCGGTCATCGCGGCGGCATAGGGAATGCCCCAGGCATTGGCGTGGAACATCGGCACCACCGGCAGGATGGTCTCCTCGCTCGACAGGCTCAACCCGTCGGGCAGCGAGATCGCGAAGGTGTGGATCATGGTCGAGCGGTTGTTGTAGAGCACCCCCTTGGGATTGCCCGTGGTGCCCGAGGTATAGCAGAGCGAGCAGGGGCTATCCTCGCTGATCTGGGGCCATTCGTAGTCGTCAGCGCCCTGTTCGATCAGCTCGTCATAGAAGATCACGTCCGGGATCGCCGCCAGAACCTCTGCATCGCGCGGCCCCATGAAGATGAAATGCTCGATCGTCTTCAGGTGGTCACGCGTTCCGGTGATCAGCGGCATGAAGGTCTTGTCAAAGAACATCGCCTTGTCGCCGGCATCGTTGCAGATAAAGATGAACTGCTGTGGTGCAAGGCGCGGGTTCAGCGTGTGGCAGACCATGCCGCTGCCGGACACGGCGAACCAGATCTTCAGGTGACGGTGGTTGTTCCAGGCCAGTGTCGCCACCCGGTCGCCCTGCGACAGGCCCAATGTGCCAAGGGCCGAGGCGAGCTTGCGCGACCGGGCCGCCACATCGCCCCAGTTGGTGGTGTGCAAGGCACCGGTGGTCTCGCGGCTGACGATTTCGGTATCGGCATGGTATTTCCCGGCATGCACGATCAGATCACTGATCAGCAGCTCTTTTCGCATCATCGAACCCAGCATGGGTGATCTCCCTGTGTTGTTGGTCGGGCCTCGCCGCAAGCGAGGCCAAAAACTCTGTTCACTCGGCGGCCCGAGCCGCGGCGCTGTATTCGGCTTTGATCATGTCGGCGCATTTCTCGCCGATCATGATCGAGGGCGCATTGGTGTTGCCCGACACCAGGAGCGGCATGATCGAGGCATCGGCCACGCGCAGCCCGTCCAGCCCCCGCACCTTGAGCCGTGGGTCGACAACCGCCATGTCGTCGATGCCCATCTTGCAGGTGCCGACCGGGTGATAGACCGTATCTGCCCGGTTGCGGATATGCTGCTCCCATTCGGCATCGGTGGTGGTGTCATGCACCCCGAACAGTTCCTTGTGCTTGTATTTCGCCATCGCGGGCGCCTCCAGCACGGCGCGGGTCATCTTGGCGCCCTTGATCAGGGTTTGCAGGTCGCGCTCGTCGCTGAGGAATTTCGGGTCGATACCGGGATCGGCCATCGGGTCGCCCGATTGCAGGAACACCTCACCGCGCGAATGGGGGCGCAACACGCAGACATGGCAGGAATAGCCATGGCCCAGATGCAGTTTGCGCGCGTGATCGTCGACGATCGAGATCACGAAATGGGTCTGCACGTCGGGCCGGTCGAGGCTTGGGTCGGTCTTGAAGAAGCTTCCCGCTTCGGTGATGGTCGAGGCCACCATCGAATTGCCGTGCTTGCGCCATTTCAGGATTTCGCCGAACAGCTTTCCGGTCGCGCGCAGGCCGATGCCGATATTGTCGGTATCCTTGGTGGTGTAGCCGAGAATGAAATCGAGGTGATCTTGCAGGTTCTGGCCGACACCCGGCAACTCGTGCACCATGCCGATGCCATGCGGGGTGATGTCCTGTGCCCGGCCCACGCCTGACAATTGCAGGATCTGCGGCGACTGGAAGGCACCGGCGCAGAGGATCACTTCCTTGCCGGCCATGGCGCGATGCGTCGCCTTGCCGACCCGGTATTCGACCCCGATGGCGCGCTTGCCCTCGAACAGGATACGGGTGGTGCGCGCCTTGGTGATCACGGTCAGGTTCGGGCGCTTGTCCATCACCGGGAACAAATAGGCCGCCGCGGCCGAGCAGCGCTCGCCATTCTTGTCGGGGCTGTGGTGGATGGTCGCCTGCCAATAGCCCGCGCCGCTGTTGTCGCCCCGGTTGAAATCCTCGGTCCGGCGGATCTGCATCTGGGTGCTGGCCTCGATGAATGCCTCGGAGATCGGGCGTGGAGCCTTCTGGTCCGAGACCTGGAGCGGCCCGCTGTCACCATGCGCCGCGTCGGCGCCGCGCACGTTGTTTTCAGCCTTCTTGAAATAGGGCAGGACGCTGTCCCAATCCCAGCCATCGTTGCCCAGTTCCGCCCAGCTGTCGTAATCCTCTTTCTGGCCGCGCACATAGAGCATCGCGTTGATCGCGCTCGACCCGCCCAGCGCCTTGCCGCGCGGCTGATAGCCCTGGCGCCCGTTCAGCCCGGGCTGCGGTACCGTCTTGAAGGCCCAGTTGTTGATCTTGCCATAGCCGGGCAGCATCGCCACCACGCCCATGGGGGCGCGGATCAGGATATCGCGGCCGCCACCGCCCGCCTCGAGCAGGCAGACTTTGACATTCGGGTCCTCGCTCAGGCGCGACGCGATCGTCGCCCCGGCGGACCCGCCGCCCACGATCACAAAATCATAGCTCATTTCCAACTCCCTGGTTCTCTCCATCGGACCGTGCCTATTGCCCTGCTATTCTTACCCTTCGCAGGGCGAATCCCAGTCCGATCCATCTCCTCGAAAAAGATTAAGCGAATTTATTGGACAAAAGTCCAGAAATTTTGTTTGCTTCATGCCAGACGGCGATTCCCGGAGGAGGGGAGAGCTGGAACATGAACGACAACGTTCAATCAGGGAGAGAGTAATGAAAAAGTCCATGCTCAAGGGCCTTGCCCTTGCGTGCGGTCTGGCGGCCATCAGTGCACCAGCCGTTGCGGAAACGGTTCTCAAGCTCGGCTCGGTGGCGCCATCCGGCTCGCCCTGGGGCAAATGGGCGACCGGGGTCGCCGCCAAGATCGAAGAGGTTTCGGGCGGCGCGTTGAAGATCGAGCTGCTGCTGGATGCGCAGGCTGGTGACGAACAGACGGTGCTGCGCCAAACCGCCAAGGGGCGGTTGGATATCGCCTTTGTGTCCAACGTGCCGCTGACCCTGCTGAGCCAGGAAATGGCGATCCCTTCGGCGGCCTATCTGTTCGACAGCCCCGAACAGGGGACCTGTGTCACCTATGAGCATCTTTCGGATACGCTGGGCGGCATCATGGAGGGCGCCGGCGTGGTGCCGCTGACCTGGATGGAAGTCGGCCACTATGTCCTGTTCTCCAAGGAGCCTGTTTCCAGCCCGGCGGACCTGGCCGGCAAAAAGATGCGCATCGCTCCCTCGATCGCCGACGCGGCGCTGGCCAAGGCCTGGGGCGTTCAGGGGGTTCCGATGGGTACGTCGGACGCGATCCCGGCCTTGCAGACCGGCACCGTTGACGCGGCCTGGTTCCCGACGCTGTTCGGGATCGGGATCGGGACCCACAAGGTCGCCCCGCATGTCACCGTCACCAATCACGCTCGCCTGATCGGCACCGTCGCTGTATCGGGGCGGACCTGGGCCAAGCTCTCTGACCAGGAAAAGCAATGGCTGGGTGTGTTCACCGCCGCCGGGCCGCAGCTGACGCAAGGGATCCTCGGGGCTGAGCCTGCGCTCCTTGGGCAACTCGAAGGCGCGGGCGTGCCGGTCAAGCATCTGAGCGCCGCGGAAGGCGCCGTGTGGAAGGCCGCGGCGGACGGCGTATTGGCGGCGATCATCGAAGAGGCAGGCGGCGATGCCCAGGCCGTCGCCGACCGGATCGCGCAGGCCAAGGCCGCCTGTGGGTCCTGACCCGGCCTGAACCGGGGCTGACACGATGCAGCGCTATCTTACAATGCTCTTGCGGGTCGAAGGCATGGTCGCGGTCACCGCTTATGCGGTGACCTGCGGGTTGCTCCTGGCGGATGTCTTTGCCCGCGAGTTCCTGTCCCAGGCAATCTGGGGGGCTCAGAAAATGGCCGTGTTCGGTGCCATCGTCGCCGGTATTCTGGGCCTGACCATCGCGGTGGGCAACAATGCCCACCTGCGCGCCAATTTCGCCGACCGCGTGCTGCCCTATCCCTGGGTCGACCGGCTGGGCGACCTGATCTCGGCGATCCTGTTCGGCGGCCTGTGCTGGTATGCAATCGAATTTGTCAGTGAATCCATTCAGTTCAAGGACAAAGCCGAAGTGATCCATATCCCGCTCTGGCCGATCCAGCTGGTGTTTCCCTATGCGTTCGGCACCGCCGCTTTACGGCATCTGATCTTCTTTCTCGTTCCGGGTACCAAGCCCGAACATACCGGCGAGGGCTGACATATGGAGGTGCTTGGCCTGTTTGCCCTGTTCGCCGCGCTTCTGATCCTGCGGCAGAGCGTCATTCTCATCCTGCTTGCCGCCACCGCCTATGTACATCTGGTCTGGGGCGACGGGCTGGTCGTCTACCTGATCGAGGATATCTGGACGGCGATGGACAATTCCGTCCTGCTGGCCATCCCGATGTTCATCATCGCGGGCGCCCTGATGTCGCGTGGCTCGATCGCCGAACGGCTGATCGAGATCGTGCGCGCCGCAACCGAGTGGATGCCCGGCGGATTGGGCTTTGCCACGATCCTCAGCTGCGCGCTGTTCTCTGCCATCTCGGGGTCGTCGCCCGCGACGCTGCTGGCGGTGGGGGCGGTGATGTATCCGGCCCTCAAGGAGGCGGGCTATACCCGTAAATTCGCGCTTGGGTCCGTGACCTCGGCGGGGACGCTGGGGATCATCATCCCGCCCTCGATCCCGCTGATTATCTATGGGATCATCACGGAAACCTCGATTGTCGATCTGTTCCTGGCCGGGATCATCCCCGGCATCCTGCTGACCGTGGCACTGGGCATTTACAGTCTGCTCAGCAACCGCCACGTTCCCCGGACCCCGTTTTCCATCTCCCGCCTCATGGCGGCGTTTCGCAACGGCATCTGGTCGTTGATGCTGCCGGTGATCCTGTTGGGGGGCATCTACTCGGGCTATTTTTCGCCCACCGAGGCGGCCGCCGTTTCGGTCGGCTATGCGATGCTGGTCGAACTGTTCATTCATCGCGAGCTTGGGCCGAGGGATTTCTTTGCGGTCGGCCTGCAAACTGCCCAGATGCTGGGAACGCTGTTTCCTATCGTGGCGGTGGCGCTGTCGATCAAGACCATCCTTGCGATCGAGGGCATCCCGCAGGATTTCGCCCAGTGGCTTCAGGGGGCAGTCAGCTCGAAGATCGCCTTTCTTCTGGCGGTCAATGCCGCGCTTATCGTGATCGGCTGCCTGATTGACGTGGTCTCGGCCATCCTGCTGCTTGGGCCGATCCTGTTTGCCGCCGCGCAAAGCTTTGGCATCAACCCGGTGCATTTCGGGATCATCATGGTGATCAACCTGGAAATCGGGCTGCTGACGCCACCTGTCGGGCTGAACGTGCTGGTGGCGATGACCGCCTTTCGCGAGCGGTTCTGGGACATCTGCCATGCTGTGCTGCCGTTCATCGCGATCATGTTCGCGGTGTTGATGCTGGTCACCTTTGCGCCCCAGCTTTCACTCTATTTCGTCTCGCCATAGGAGAAAGCGCGATGCCCAAAATCCCTGCGAACAAGGAGCGCTCGTTCTGGGGCTGGGGTCGGGCGGGTTTTGTCCTGACCCAACCCGAGACCGCGCTGATCGACGGTATAGCGCGCGCATTCGGACGCGACCCTGCCGCCATCGCGCCGGAACCCAAGCTCGCGGATTTCAAGCTGCGGGCGCCGCGCGTGACACCTCCGGCAAGCCTTGCCGAAATCATGTCCGACGGCGCCCATGACCGGCTGTCGCATTCCTATGGCAAAAGCACTGCCGACAATATCCGCATGGTGATGCGCCATGTGCCGGAACCGGTCGATCTGGTCGCATTCCCAAGGACCGAAGACCAGATCGCGGCGCTTCTCGACTGGGCCAGCGCGAATGACATCGCGGTCATCCCCTATGGCGGCGGGTCGAGCGTTTGCGGCGGGGTCGAGCCCGATGTCGGGCCAGCCTATCGCGGCACGGTTTGCGTGGACATGCAGAATTTCGACCGCGTCCTCGAGGTCGACAGCCTGAGCCGCGCCGCGCGCATTCAGGCCGGTACCTATGGTCCGGCACTGGAAGAGCAGCTGCGCCCACATGGTCTGACGCTGCGGTTCTTTCCGCAAAGCTTTGAATTCTCGACCTTGGGCGGATGGATCGCCACCCGTGCGGGCGGGCATTATGCCACGCTGATGACCCATATCGATGATCTGGTCGAGGCGACCCGGATGGTCACACCAGCGGGCATCATGGAGACCCGGCGCCTGCCCGGCTCGGGGGCCGGGATATCCGGCGACCGTATGGTATTGGGGTCCGAAGGGAACCTGGGGCTCATCACCGAGGCCTGGATGCGCTTGCAGGACCGCCCGCGGTTCCGCGCCTCGGCTTCGGTGCGGTTCGACAGTTTCTTCAGCGCCGCCAAGGCCGTGCGCGCGCTGTCTCAATCAGGGCTCTATCCGACGAACTGCCGCTTGCTCGACGAGGCCGAGGTTGCGGCCTATGGCATCGGCGACGGCAAGAGCGCGACGCTGGTCCTGGGGTTTGAGAGCGCGGATCATGCGCTGGACCCGTGGATGGAGCGGGCCGTGGAGCTGATGGCCGATCATGGCGGGCGCTGGGATGCCGAGACGGTGGCGGCCTCGCTCAGGGGCGGCGACGAACACCGCAAGGGCGCGGCGGGCGCCTGGCGCGAGTCCTTTATCCGCATGCCCTATTACCGCGACCGTCTGACCCGGCTGGGGGTCATTGTCGACACGTTCGAATCCGCGATCACGTGGGACCGGTTCGAGGGTTTCTATCGCAATGTCATGGCCGATGTCGGCAGGGCGATCAAACGGGCGACAGGCAAACCCGGGCGGCTGAGTTGCCGCTTTACCCATGTATACCCCGATGGCCCGGCGCCCTATTTCACCTTCTACTGCGATGGCGGCGCGCCCGGCGACATGACCGGAGCCTTGGAGGCCTGGCGCCGTATCAAACAGGCCGCGAATACTGCCGTCACCACGCATGGTGGCACGGTCACCCATCACCACGCGGTGGGCCGTGATCACCGTAGTGGCTATGAGGCCCAAAGCCCGGCCCTGATGCGCGCCGCGATTGCCGCGATGAAAAGCCGCTTCGACCCTGCGGGCATCCTCAACCCCGGCGCCTTGATCGACCCCGAGAACAGGCAGGTCGGTCGGCGCGGCGTGCTGATGACGCAACCATCCGAATGACACCTCAAACGCCCGAGGACCGGGCACCACAGACAAGCAAGGAGAAGGCAATGGAAATCGTACCCATGACCACCGCGCTGGGCGCCGACATCTACAGCGCGGATGTGCGCAACCCCGAACATGTCGCCCGGATCAAGGACGCATTTGCCAAATACTCGGTCCTGTCGATCCGCGATCAGCATCTCGAACCTGAGGAGCACATCGCCTTTGCCGAGGCGATCGGCAAGATCAACATCAACCGGTTCTTCACCCCGCTGGACACCCATCCGAACATCGCAATTGTTCTGAAGGAAAAGGATCAGACAGGCGCGATCGGCGAGGTCTGGCATACCGATCATTCCTATGACCGGGAACCCGCGCTTGGTTCGATCCTGAACGCCAAGGAGATGCCGCCGGTGGGCGGCGACACTGCCTTCAGCTCGATGGCTGCCGCCTATGACGCCCTGTCGGACCGGTTTAAGAAAATGCTGGAGGGGCTGGAGGCCTGGCACGGCACTTATCATGTCTTCGTCAACAGCCCGGCGGCCAAGAAGGCGCGCGAAGAGGGGCGGCTGAACGAAAACGCCATGCCCGAGCCGGATGTGAAACACCCGATGGTGATCCGGCATCCGCTGTCCGGGCGCCCGTGCTTGTTTGTGAATCCGCAGTTCACCACCCGCATCGACGGGATGTCCCCCACCGAATCCGACGCGATCCTGAACGGTGTCTACCAGCATTGCCAACAGCCCGAGTTCCAGTGCCGCGTGCGCTGGCGCGAGGGCGATCTGACCATGTGGGACAACCGGTCGACCTGGCACAAGGCGATCAACGACTATCACGGGTACCGCCGTTACATGCACCGCATCACCATCGAAGGCTGCGCCCTGAGCGCGGCCTGAGCCTCACCCCGCATCGCCGATCCCGCCCAGGAGGTTTCCCATGTGCAAGAACCCCGCAACCGACCATACCGCCACCGCCAACCGGGCGGTGCTGGACCTGCTTAACTTTGGCGACCGGCAGGATTTCGAGGATGCCAGCCGCGGTTTTGTCGCGACCTTTGACGAGGATGCGATCACCGGGGCCGGGGGCAAGACCGTTTTTGACCTGAAGCGCTTTGCGTTCATGCAGGGTGCGGCGCCCGATACCGTGAACCCCAGCCTGTGGCGGCAGGGTCAGTTGAACGCCATTCATGGCCTGTTCACCATCCATCCGCGTATCCATCAGATACGCAATGCCGACATCTCGAACATGACGCTGATCGCGGGTGACACCGGCTGGATCGTCATCGACCCGCTGCTGACCGTCGAGACCGCGCGCGCCTCGCTGGCGCTGGCAAACCGGCATCTGGGCGAGCGTCCGGTGGTGGCGGTGATCTATACCCATTCGCATGCCGACCATTTCGGTGGCGTGCGCGGTGTTGTCGATCAGGCGGATGTGGCGGCGGGCAAGGTGCCGATCATCGCGCCCGACGGGTTCATGGAATACGCGATCTCCGAAAACGTGCTTGCTGGCAACGCGATGAACCGGCGGGCGCAATACCAGTTCGGCATGGGGCTGGACGCCGGCCCCCGGGGCCATGCCGGTTGTGGCCTGGGGCCGGCGGCCGGGGCCGGTTCGATCAGCCTGATCCCGCCCACCGACACGGTGTACCGGACCGGGGAAACCCGGGTCGTGGACGGGGTCGAGATCGAATTCCAGATGGCCAACGGGTCCGAAGCGCCCTCGGAGTTCATGTTCTATTTCCCGCAGTTCCGGGCGCTCTGCGCCTCGGAAGTGACCACGCATAACATGCACAACATCCTGACCCCGCGCGGCGCCGAGATCCGCAATACCCTGGGTTGGGCCAAATACATCGACGAGTCGATCGCGCTTTTTGCCGAGCGGACCGACCTGATCTTTGCCTCGCATCACTGGCCGCAATGGGGCACCGAGCGCATTCGGGGTTTCCTGACCCGGCAGCGCGATCTCTATCGCTTCATCCATGACGAGACGCTGCGGCTGGCCAATCACGGCCATACGATCCACGAGATCCCGGACATGGTGGAACTGCCCGAGGGGTTGCGGCACGATTTTGCCTGTCGTGGTTATTACGGCACGCTGAAACACAACATCAAGGCGGTCTATCAGTTCTATCTGGGCTGGTGGGACGGCAATCCGTCGACCTATGATTGCCTGCCGCCCGCAGAAAGCGCCACGCGGCTGGTGCGCGCCATGGGCGGCGCCGACGCTGTGCTGGCCGAAGGGCAGCGGGCCTATGACGAAGGCGACTATCGCTGGGCCGCCGAGATCCTGAACAAGCTGGTCTTTGCCGAACCGCAGAACGCGGCGGCGCTCAAGCTTCAGGCGGATACGCTGGAGCAGATGGGGTATCAGGCCGAGGCCGGAACATGGCGCAACATCTTCCTGCTGGGGGCGCAGGAACTGCGCGAGGGCATCCGCCCCTCGACCGTCAATACCTCGAACCCGGATGTGCTGTTCAACATGGGGGTGGGGATGGCGCTCGATTTCCTGGGCGTGAAGTTCAATGCGGCCAAGGTGCCGGGTGATTTTACCGTTCTGCTGAACTTCTCGGATAGCGGCCAGAGCCATCTGCTGGCCGCGCAGAACGGCGTGCTTGCCAACACCACCTATCACGACGGCACGGCGGACCTGGTCCTGACCCTGACCGAAGCGGCGTTCTTTCAACTGCTGGGGCAGATCGCCGGGGTCGAGGACCTGATCGGACAAGGCATTCTGTCGATGCAGGGCGATGCCACGAAACTCGGCGCCCTTTTCGGAGCGCTGGATGCGTTCGACCCGAATTTCGCAATCGTGACGCCCTGAGGCCGTCGCGCCCGCTCCTCCCGGCAGTGCCTCGGGAGGAGCGGGTCTGGTCCTAGCCGTCCTTGCCGACGCCGGCGGGGTCCTGCACGTCGCGGCCCAGCGCGGCCAGATCGGAATAGCGGTCGCCGATACGGTGATGCGGCCGCCCGCGTGTCGCGGCGCCCAGCGCGACCACCAATTCGTCACAGGCGGGTGCGTCATAGATCGAGAACTGCACCGTCAGGTAATGCGAGCGGCGGCCTGTATCGTGCTTGTCCATCAGCGGGATCTGGATCTGGGTGTTGGCGGGGCCGCGCGTGTTGGTAAAGCCAAGATAGCTTTTGGCGCCCACCGCCTCGCGATAGAAATTGCCGAATTGCAGCGTATGGATCAGCGCCGAGGCGTGTTCGACCTCGCAATTGGTGCCCGAGATGCAGGCCTTGCCATAGGCCTCGATCGCGTCGCCCGATCCGGCCAGCGCGATCAGGCGGTCGGTCAGCAGCTTGCCCAGAACCGGCGCCATGCGGCGGATCTCGGGCGAGAGATCCTCGACGAAACCGCGCCCGGCCCAGGGGTTGGCCACCACCGCCGCGACCCCGATCATACGCAGGACCGGGTCGGCGGCGCGGCCGCCCTCGGTGTGGATATCCTCGTCAAAGGTGACGACTTTTCTCAGTTCCGGAAGCATTGGGGGTCTCCTGTCAAACGGTGTATTCGGTGTGATCGGCAATGGAATGGACGATGCCGCTGCGTTCGGTGCCGTGGTAAATCCCGAAACTGCCATGGCGGTATTCGCGTTGATAGCGCGCCAGCATCGAGCGTTCGGTATCGTTGGCGACCTGATCCAGCGGCAGCGCGGCAAGGTCGTGATAGCGCATGCCCTCGGGCGCGGCGCCGCTGACCGTGCCGTGATAGACGATCGAATGCGCGCCGGTCTGGCTGTTCTGGAACACGGCATAAAGGTGGTCGAGCCGGGCGGTCAGACCGCGACTGTCCATGTGCCGCACAAAGCCCGCGACGGTGTTGTCGCGCGCGGGTGACTTGGGAACCGTCAGCGTGCCGTCTGGTGTCTCTTCCAGCAGGATTCGCTCACCTTCGGCCAGAACGGCGGCGATGACCCCGTTTGTGTCCTTGGTCGCCGCGTCGGCCAGCCGGTTTTCCAACCCGAGGTCGAAATAGGCGCCGTTGTGAAACCCAAGCGGTTTGCCCTCGGTCACCGCGTGGTTCAGGACGCGCCCGATCAGGATCAGGTGATCGCCGGCATCGACCAGCTTGTGACGGGCGCAGGCAAATGTCGCCAGCGCCCCGTTGATCAGCGGCAGATCTTGCGGGCCTGGATGCCAATGGGGGCCGGCGAATTTCTCGGTCGAACGCGAGGCGAAGAGGCCCGAGATCTCTTTCTGCGCATCCGACAGGATGTTCACAGCGAAATGCGGCGCTTGGGCAAAGACATCGCAGCTGTGCGCGGTCTTGGCGAGGCAGACCAGCAGCAGCGGCGGGTCGAGCGAGACCGAGGTGAACGAATTGGCGGTAAAGCCGCGGGGCGTTCCATCCTCTTGCCGGGTGGTGAGTACCGTCACCCCGGTGGCGAACTGCCCAAAGGCGCGGCGCAGGTCGCGCCGGGCCTCGTCGTCGAGCGGCGCGCTTTCTGCCAGCGTGTCGAGCAGCGCGTCATGTTCGCCCAGCCGGGGCGGGGCAGGCAGGGAAGGCGCCGCCTGCCCGGCAAAGCGCAGCGGATTGGCGGCCACGGTCCAGGGGGCATGGCCGGGTTCGGGATGGGGAATATGCGCCAGCATCTGCCGCGCCGCGACATGCGGATCGGCGGTGATATCGGCCACCGTGTTGAGCGGGCCAAAGGGAACCTGACCACCCAGCAGGCCGGTCAGCTCCGCCTTGCTGCGGGTGGCGGTCCAGCCCGAAACGACCCGGTTGATCTCGCCCGCATGGGCGGACCGCCCCGCACGGGTGGAAAACCGCGCATCGCTGCCCAGGTCGGGCCGGTTCATGATCGCGGTCAGCTTTTGCCAGAAACTGTCATCGACAATGCCCAGTGCCACCTGACCATCGGCGGCGGGAAACAGGCCAAAAGGCGCCAGCAGCGGGTGACCGTTGCCCTCGGGGCCCGGTACCTGCCCGGTCATGTCGTGTAGATAGACCATGCGCTCGCACATCGAGATCATCGCGTCATACATGGCGACGTCGACGAACCGCCCCTTGCCGGTCGCCTCGGCCTCGCGCAGGGCGGCGAGAATGCCAAAGGACATCATCATGCCGGCAAAGATGTCGCCGATGCCAGGGCCGACCTTGGTGGGCGTGTCGGCATCGGGGCCGGTCATCGCCATCAGCCCGCCCATCGCCTGCGCCACCACGTCATAGGAGGGCCAGTCGGCATAGGGGCTGGCCCCGGTGCGCGGGTCGCCAAAGCCGCGAATGGCGGCATAGACCAGCCGGGGATTGGCCTCGGCGAGCGATTCATAGGACAGCTCGAGCCGGTCCATCACACCGGGCCGGAAGTTTTCCAGCACCACATCCGCCGTTGCCGCCAGCCTGCGAAAAGCGGCCTTGCCCTCGGTCGATTTCAGGTCCAGCCGGATGCTTTTCTTGCCCCGGTTCAGGCTGACGAAATAGCCCGCCCAATCGTGGCCGGGATCGTCGGCGCGATAGGGGCCGTTGTTGCGGCTGGTGTCGCCGCTGCCGCCTTCGATCTTGATGACCTCGGCGCCGTGATCGGCCAGGAACATGCTGCAATAGGGGCCGGACAGCATGCGGCTGAGATCCAGCACGCGTATCCCCTTGAGGAGAGTGCTGCTCATCCGGTCGCCCCCTTTGGCAGGCCGTCCAGAAACCGGCGCAGCGGGGTGTTGATGGCGTCCGGGTCCTCGGCCAGTGCCATGTGGCGCAGTCCCGGCAGGATCAGCGCCTGCGCACCCGCGATCTCGGCGGCGATGGCGCGGGTCATCTCGGGGCCGTTGCCATAATCCTCGTCCCCGGTGATCACCAGCGCCGGGCAGGTGAGCGGCGGGACAGGGGCGGTGATTTCGTCGATCCCCTCGGCCAGAACCCGGTAGATCCGGTGATAGACCTCTTTGCGGTTTGCCGTGACCCAGCCGCGCACGGTCTCCATCATCTCCGGGTTGGCCGCGCGGAAACCTTCGGTGAACCAGCGCTCCAGCGCCGCCTCGACCGTTGAGTGCGGGCCCTGATCGCGGGCCTGCTCGACCCGTGCCAGGATCGCGGCCTGCGCCTCGGCGCTGCGTTGATGCGGCGAATGCAGGATGACCAGCGCGCGCGCGCGGTCTGGGCAGTCCTGCGCGAAGCGGCGCGCGATCATGCCTCCCAGAGAAAAGCCGACAATGACCGCATCCGCGATACCACAGTGATCAAGCAGGCCCTGCAATTGCCGCGAAAAGAGCGACAGGCTGGGCGTCTCGGGCGGAACCGCCGACTCGCCGTGACCATACAGGTCATAGCTGAGCACGCGATAGCCATCGGCCAGCGCCGGACCGGTCCATTGCCAGCAGGCCCGGTTCAGCCCCAGACCATGGATCAGCACCACGCAGGGCGCATCCGCTGGGCCGGTAATCTCATAGGTGCTGCCGTCAGGTGCTACCGGCATCAGCCCTCTCCCTCCAGCGGCTTGTACGCCATCACCTCGACCTCGACCCGGACATCGACCAGCAGATCGCTGACCACGGCCGAGCGGGTCGGCGAATCGTGCGGGAAATACTCGCCATAGACCGCGTTGAAGCCGGGGAAATCGCTGCGGTCGCGCAGCCAGACCATCGCCTTGACCACATCGTCACGGGTACAGCCAGCGAGGGCGAGCGTGGCGGTAATGTCGTCGAGCACGGCGCGGGTCTGTTCCTCGACCGAGCCGGTGGTCAGCGGGACACCGTCCCGCATCGGGATCTGGCCGGTCAGAAAGACAAAATCGCCGGCCCGGATGGCGCGGGAAAGCGACAGAACCCTGCCGCCTATTTCAAGGGGGCCGCCAATCACCTGTTTCTTGCTGCTGGTCACGTTCGCATCTCCTTTTGCGGCCAGCCTGCCCTGATCCCCAATCCTCAACTTAGGAATTTTCGACACATGGATGCCGATTTTTCGCACAACTCATCGCCGATTCGCCGCTTTGTATGAGACGAGAGACAAAAGGGAGGACCGAGATGGCCGATATCCAGAGCTATCGGATGCTGATCGACGGCGCTTGGGTCGATGCCTCGGACGGGGCGCTGTTCGACAGCACCAACCCCGCCGACGGCAAGGTGTGGTGCCGGGTTCCCGAGGCCACCGAGGCGGATGTGAACCGGGCGGTCGAGGCGGCGCACCGCGCCTTTACCTCGGGGCCATGGGCCCGGATGACACCGACCGAGCGCGGCAAGCTTCTGCGGCGGTTGGGCGATCTGCTGGCCGACCGGTCCGAGGAACTGGGCCGGATCGAGTCGGTGGATACCGGCAAGATGCTCAAGGAAACCCGCTGGCAGGCGAAGTACATCGCCGAGTTCTTTCACTTCTTCGCAGGCTGCGCCGACAAGGTCAGCGGTGAAACGCTGCCGATCGACAAGCCGGACATGTTCGTCTTTACCAAGCGCGAACCGCTGGGCGTGGTGGCCGCGGTGGTGCCGTGGAACAGCCAGCTGTTCCTGGTCGCTGTCAAGATCGGCCCGGCCCTGGCCGCAGGCAATACGGTTGTTCTGAAAGCCTCTGAACATGCCAGTGCCGCCATGCTGGAATTCGGCAAGCTGATCGAAAAGGCCGGTTTCCCACCGGGTGTCGTGAACATTGTCACCGGCCACGGCGAACCCTGCGGGCGGGCGCTGACCGGGCATCCTCTGGTGGCACGGGTTTCCTTCACCGGCGGGCCGAATGCCGCGCGCCACGTGCTGGAAAACGCCAAGCGCAACTTTGCCGAGGTCTCGCTGGAACTGGGGGGCAAATCGCCCTTTATCGTCTTTGAGGACGCCAATATCGAAAGCGCGGTCAACGCCTCGATTGCGGGCATCTTTGGCGCCACGGGGCAAAGCTGCGTCGCCGGATCCCGGCTCTATTTGCACGAGGATATCGCCGAGGAGTTCCTCGACCGGATGGTGGCACAGGCCCGCGCCATCGTGATCGGCGACCCGCTGGCCGACGAGACCCAGATGGGGCCGCTCTGCACCACCGGGCAACTGGAGCATATCCAGCGCGAGGTCGCCCATGCGCAATCCGAGGGCGGCACCGTGCTGACCGGCGGCAAGCAGCCCGAGGGGCTGGGCGGTCTCTATTACGAACCTACGATCATCGACTGCCCACGCCAGGACCTGCGCATCGTCGATACCGAACTGTTCGGCCCGGTCCTGAGCGTCCAGCGTTTCCGCACCGAAGAAGAGGTTCTGGCGCTGGCCAATGACTCTGAACACGGGTTGGCGGCGGGAATATTCACCCGTGACAGCGCCCGCTCGCTCAGGATGGCGGGCGCGGTGCGCGCGGGCATCGTCTGGGTCAACACCTATCGCGTGGTCTCTCCCATTGCCGAATTTGGCGGCATCAAGGGGTCCGGCTATGGCCGCGAAAGCGGGTTTCAGGCGATCTACGATTACACCCGGCCCAAGACGGTCTGGATGAACACATCCGACGAACCCATGGCCAACCCCTTTGTCATGCGCTGAGCGAGAGCCCGGAAAGGAACACGGACAATGAAATTCCAACTTGCCATCAACCTGGAACGGATCGACGACAGTCTCGACATGAACGACGTCGCGCGCCACACGCTTGAAATGGTGCAAATGGCCGAAGAGGGCGGTTTCGACATCGTCTGGGCCGCAGAACATCACGCCATCGAGATGACGATCGCGCCGAACCCGTTCCAGATCCTGACCTGGTGGGCCGGAGAGACCAGCAATATCCGGCTGGGCACCGCGGTCGCCACGGCGGCCTATTGGCACCCCATCAACCTCGCGGGCGAGGCCGCGTTTCTTGACCTGATCAGCGGCGGGCGGCTGGAATTCGGCATCGGCTCGGGCGCCTATCAGCGCGAGTTCGACCGGATGAAACCGGGTCTCAAGCAATCCGATGCCTGGCGCTACATGCAGGAAATGCTGCCGGCGGTACGCGCGCTGTGGCAGGGCGATTACGCCCATGACGGCGAGTATTGGCAGTTCCCGACCTCGACCTCGGTGCCCAAGCCGGTACAGGCCGACATGCCGGTCTGGGTCGCCGCACGTTCGCCCATCACCTATGACTATGCGGTGCGCAACCGCTGCCATATCAACTGCTGGCCCTTGACCCGGCCCTTTGCCGAGGCGGAACTGTACAAAAAGCAGTTGGACGAGGCCATCGCCAAGGCCGATAACGGCTGGTCACCCCGTTTCGCGCTGATGCGCCATGCCTGCATCTATGACAATGCCGCCGACCGACAGCAGGCGCTGGACGCGATCCGGCGGTTGCTGTCGCAATTCGAAAACCTGTTCCGCAATGCCGGTGACGTGGTCAACGGCTTCCCCGCCGCGCTGCCGCTGGACCAGATCGCGGGCCGCGAGCAATACGACCCCGAGATGCTGGAAGAGAACCTCATGTTCGGCTCGCCCGAAACCGCTATTGCCAAGCTGAAACGGTACGAGGACCTGGGTGTGAACGAGTTCATCTACTACGCCTCGATGGGGCTGGATCATGACGCGCAGAAACGCTCGCTCAGGATGTTCTGCAATGAAGTCATGCCGGAATTCCGGTGATGGAGGAGACCCCGATGAGCGAAGGTGTCAGCACCCGCCGTGACGGCCATGTCCTTGAGGTCACGCTGTCGCGTGGCAAGGTCAACGCCATCGACGTGCCGACCAGCCAGGCCCTGGCGGCGGCGTTTCAGGAGCTGCACGAGGACAAGGAGTTGCGCTGCGCGATCCTGACCGGTGGCGGCGACAAGATCTTCAGCGCGGGCTGGGATCTGAAGGCGCTGAACGCGGGCGAGATGCAGCTTGATAACTGGTGGGAGAGCGACGACTACGGGTTCGGTGGCTTTACCGGCCTGACCGAAAATTGGTCGCTGAACAAGCCGGTCATTGCCGCGATCAACGGGTTGGCCATCGGCGGCGGGTTCGAGATGGCGATGGCCTGCGACCTGCTGATCGCCGCCGATCACGTGGAATTCGGCCTGCCGGAAATGCCGCTGGGCATCGTGCCGGATGCGGGCGCGCTGCAACGCCTGCCTCGGCGCATTCCGCATAACATCGCAATGGAGATGTTCCTGCTGGGCCGCCGCATGTCGGCGACCGAGGCCGCCCATTACGGTCTGGTCAACAAGGTGGTGCCCAAGGAGCAACTGATGGATGCGGCGCGCGAATGGGCCGCCTCGATCGCCTGGTCGGCGCCCTTGGCCATGCAATCGGTGAAAGAGGTTCAGCGCGAGATCGAATGCGTGCCGCTGGAACAGGCGTTCCACAAGATGCGCACCGACCCGATGCCGACCTATCGCAAGATGCTGAAATCCGACGATGCCGCCGAAGGCGTGGCCGCCTTTGTCGAGAAACGCGAACCCAGGTTCAAGGGCGAATGATGTATCCCGATCCCACCTCCATCACCCGTGTCGCCAGTATCGGCGGTGGTCCCATCGGCGGCGGCTGGGCGGCGCATTTCCTGGCGCGGGGATATGACGTCACCAGCTATCTGCACGACCCGGCCGAGGAGGGGGCGTTTCGCACCATCCTCGATACCGCCTGGATCAGCCTGACCGCATTGGGGCTTGCTCCGGGCGCGTCGCTGGACCGGCTGCGCGTCGTTCATGACCTTGACGCGGCGGTCGAGGGGGCGGGGTTCATCCAGGAAAGCGCGCCCGAAAATCTGGCGATGAAACAGGCGCTTTATCACCGGCTGGGGCGCATCGTGCCCGAGACTGTGGTGATCGGCTCCTCGACCTCGGGCCTGATGATGACCGACATTCAGGCCAATTGCGAAACGCCCGGACGCACGGTGATCGGGCATCCGTTCAACCCGCCTTATCTGTTGCCGCTGGTCGAGATCGTGGGCGGAGAGAAAACCGACCCGGCGGCGGTGAAATGGGCCGGTGAATTCTATCGGATCGCGGGCAAGGCGCCGTTGATGATGAAAAAGGAGATCCCCGGCTTTGTCGCGACACGTCTGCAAGAGGCGCTGTGGCGCGAGGCGCTGCACATGGTCGCCAATGGCGAGGCCACGCCCGAGGATATCGACATCGCACTGATGAACGGCCCGGCGCCGCGCATGGTCAGCCAGGGGCAATGCATGGCGTTTCACGTCGCCTGTGGCGCGGGCGGCATGGCCACCAATCTGGATCAGTTCGGCCCGGCGCTGAAACTGCCCTGGACCCGGCTTCAGGCGCCCGAGCTGACGCAAGAGCTGCGCGACCGCATGGTCGATGGCTGCAATGCCGTCGCCGGTGACCGGCATTTTGCCGACATGGCGGCGCAGCGTGACCGCGAGATCGTCGCCGTGCTCAACGCCCTTCGGGAGGCGCGAGCGGAGCTTTAGAGCGCTTGTCCCCCGAATTGAGCGCATGCAGGAAATCCGACAGGGTGCCGGGCCATGTCGGCGCGGTCTCGTTCGACGGCCAGGCCTCGCGATATTCCGACGGCCTGCGCCCGAAGAACTTGCTGAACGAATACGAGAAATGCGACAGCGTGTTGAAGCCCGAGGCGGTGGCGATCTCGCGCACACTGAGTTCGGTCGCGATCAGCAGGACGCGTGCGTTCTGCAACCGGCGCAGCAGGCCGAACTGAACCACGGTACAGCCCACGTGTTTCTTGAACTGCCGCTCGAGCTGGCGTTGTGACACGTCCAGCGCAGCGGCGATCTGGGGCACGGTCAGCGGCTCTTCGATGTTGCGTTCGATCAGGGTCATCGCCTGCCGCACCAGCGGCAGGATCGATTCCGTCCCGCGCCCCATGGTCCGGCGCTGCGAGGAGGACCCCTTGCGGATCGGGTTATGCAGCATCTGGTCGGCAATCTCGCCCGAGAAACTCGCCCCGTGCGACTGCTCTATCAGCCGCAGCATCAGGTCGACACCCGCCATGCCACCGGCACAGGTCAGGATCCGCCCGTCGATGGTAAACAGCTGTTCGACCACGGAAATCTGGTCGAATTTCTCTTGGAAACCGTTGATCCAGGACCAATGGGTCGTGGCTTCCTTGCCATCCATCAGGCCGGCACGGGCGACCAGATAGCAGCCAAGCTCGACCGCGCAGATGCGCTCGCCCCGCCGCGCGCGCTTGCGCAGCCACGAGGCCAGCGCCTTGTTCTGGTAATGCTCGCCCCCCCAGCTGGCCAGCACAAAGACCTGGTCGGCCGGTGCGGTCTGGTCTGGCTCGACGTCCAGATGCACCCGCACGCCATTGCTGGCGCCCAGTTTCAGCCCATCGAACGAGGTGACTTCCCATGAGAACAGCCGCTCGGAAGACAGGTAATTCCCGATCCGCATGGTTTCGATCATCGTGATCAGGGTCGTCAGGTTGAACCGCGGCACCACCACGAAAACCGAATGGAGCTGGCCTCTGTCCTGAGGGGGCAACAAGTCGAGTTGCATGATATTTCCTAAGGTTACTCTCCTTTGCATCTTATAAATTTTTTTCGACGGCAACACATCAGCTATGACGAATATTCGCCAGCTTTTCGGAGGGGCCAGCCAGCAAACCGAAAGAACTTTGAGGAAAGTTGCACGAGCCAAGAGGCTGTGCTGCCCGGTACCGCCACTGTTGCCAAAGGCGCGACTTGCAAATGCCCACAAGCCCCGGTCACCCCCATGGCTGTTCCAGCCTTTGGCCGAATCCATGCCCGAATCGGGTACCGGTATGAACTGCCCCGAGGCGCGGCTGGCTCAGATCGGTGGATGGCTGCCGAGTTTCTTCAAAAGCGGGGTCATCGCGCTGTCGATCTCGCTGCTGGCCTCCTTTTGGGAAACGCTCAGTGCCATCACCGCCATCGCCTTTGTCATTTCGGTGATCCTGTCGCGGCGCAACGCAGGGGGGTGGGGCCACGGAGAACGTCGTCCAGCCGAGGCTCTGCCCTCGTTGCAAGACCGAGCTGGTCGCGGAGCGAGGCATCGCTTGCCCGTTGCCGCTGACGGGGCTACTCAGTCCACCTGCCGCATTGGAGGGAATCGATGTCCGCGACCATCCGGATCGCCATTGCCAGCATCTTCGTCGGTGCCCTTGTTCTGGGCATCAAAACGCTTGCTTGGTGGCTCACGGGTTCTGTCGCGCTGCTTGCGGATGCGCTTGAAAGCACCGTCAACGTGGCAACGGCCATCGCAGCGCTCATTGCCATCCGTATCGCAGCACGACCGGCGGATGCGTCTCACCCCTACGGGCACCACAAGGCCGAGTTCTTCAGCGCCGTGCTTGAGGGGGTTATGATCATCGTCGCCGCGCTGCTCATCCTGCGCGAGGCCTATACGGGGTTTCTGGCCCCCCGGGCGATGGACCTGCCGATCGAGGGGCTGCTGGTCAACGGCGCTGCCACGGTGATCAATGCGATCTGGGCCTGGGTTCTGGTGCGGCGTGGTCGCGCCGCCCGCTCTCCGGCGCTGGTGGCGGATGGCAAGCATCTCTTTACCGATGTGATCACCTCGGCCGGGGTGGCGCTGGGGATATTGCTGGCCATCGTCACCGGCTGGTGGCTGCTTGATCCGCTGATGGCGGCCTTGGTCGCGGTCAACATCCTTTGGTCCGGCTTTCACCTGGTGCGCCAGTCGCTCAGCGGGTTGATGGACGAAGCGGTGTCAGAGGATACGCTGGCCAAGGTGCGCGACATCATCTCGAGGGAGGCGGGCGGCGCGGTCGAGGCGCATGATCTCAGAACGCGGCACGCGGGGCAGGCCACCTTTATCGACTTTCACCTTGTGGTCCCAGGCGAGACCACGGTGTTCGACGCGCACGAGATTTGCGACCGCGTCGAAGCGGCGCTGAAAGAGGCCGTGGAGGGCGCCAAGATCACCATCCATGTCGAACCCGAGCACAAGCAGAAACACTCCGGCATCGTGGTACTCGACTGAGCCCGATAGAGCGCCACGCCTCAAGTGCGATAGGTTGTCCGGATCCTCCGGTTCTCGGGGTCGTTCGCCGCAGTCTCGACAAGCCAGTCGCTGAACTTGCGCGCATCCGGATGGTCGCGGCCTGTCTCGGGCGAGATCAGATAGAACGCCTCTTGCAGGGGGGCCTCGATCTCGAAGGGGGTGACCAGGCGCCCGCGTTCTATTTCGACGCCCAGCATCGAGGATCGCGCCAACGCTACCCCGCCCCCGCGCGCCGCGAATTCAAAGGCCAGCAGCGAGGTATCGAATTGCAGACCCTGGCCCGAGTTCACCCCGGTCGTCTGGGCATAGCGTAGCCAGTCGGCCCAGCCTTCCTCGTATCCCAGGACATGCAGCAGGCGGTGATGGACAAGGTCTTCGGGCTGCCGAAGCGCCCGTTCCCCGTCCAGCAACGCGGGGGCGCATACCGGCTTGATCACCTCCCATGTCAGCCGTTCGGCCGTGTAGCCCGGCCACCTGCCGGTGCCGTACTGAATGTCGAGGTCGAACCGCTCGTTGTCGAACTGGTCGCCCCAGACGCTGGACACCAGCCGCACCTCGCTCTCCGGGTGACGGTCGAAAAAGCCCTGAAGCCTGGGTGCGATCCAGTTGACCGAATAGCCCACCGGCGCGCGGACGGTCAGAACCTCGGACCGCCTGAGGCCAAATACCTCTTCGGTGCCCGCCGCCAGACGTTCGAACCCGTCGCGGACCTTTGGCAGATAGGCGGCGCCGACCTTGGTCAGCACCAGGCTCCGGGGTTTGCGCTCGAACAGGGGTTCACGCAGGTAATGCTCCAGCAGCTTGACCTGTTTGCTGATCGCGGCCTGGGTCAGGTTCAGTTCCTGCGCGGCATGGGTGAAACTCAGATGCCGGGCGGATGCTTCGAAGGCACGCAACCATGTCAGATGGGGAAGTCGCCGGGTGCTCATGACCAACTCATGCATAACTCTGATGGTGTTATAGGGCGATTATCCATCGCTTGAAAGCCGGGAATGATCTGCCGCAAAGTTGTGGCGAAGGATCAAGGAGGACCGGCCTTGCCGCAGGACCATATCGACGGTGTCGACCCCAACCGACTGAGGCGCATTTCGCGCTGGATGGAGGGGCATGTGCGTGACGGGCGCCTGAGCGGTCTGGCGGTGCAGATCGCGCGGCGGGGGCAGGTCGTCTTTTCCGAGCGGGCCGGCCATGCCGACGCGGCGGCCGGGCGGGCGGTGGCGCCGGATACGATCTGGCGCATCTACTCGATGACCAAGCCGGTGACCTCGCTTGCCCTGTTGATGCTGTACGAGGAAGGGGCGTTCCAGCTTGATCAGCCAGTCGCCGACTTCCTGCCCGCTTTTGCCGATCCGCAGGTCTGGACAGGCGAGGGGCATGCCCTGACCGAGACCGAACCCGCGCGGCGTCAGATCACCATTCACGATCTGCTGACGCATCAGGCAGGGATCGTCTATGGCGACCCGCGTGGAAACGCATTGGAACAGGCGCTATCTGCGTCGGGCCTCGATTTTGACCGCGGTTTTGCCACCATGGCCGAGGCGGTCGAGGCGCTGGCGGCTTTTCCGTTGGCCTTTCACCCCGGTGCGCGGTGGTTCTATGGGTTGTCGACCGATGTTCTGGGGCACTTGATCGAGGTGATCAGCGGCCAGACGCTGGGCGGTTTTCTCAAGTCACGGATCTTCGATCCGCTTGGCATGACCGATACCGGCTTTTCGGTGCCCGAGGACAAGGCAGGACGATTGGCGACGCTTTATGATCATGCCGGCGGGGGATATGTACCCTCTGCCAGTCAGGATCGCTGCCTCGCGCCGGTCACGCTGGAAAGCGGTGGTGGCGGGCTGGTCTCGACCATGGCCGATTACCAGCGTTTCGCGACCATGCTGTTGCAGCGCGGCGCCTATGACGGCGGCAGGCTACTGGGGCGCAAGACGTTCGACCTGATGGTGTCGAACCAGATGGGCGGCGATCTGGCCAGCCGGGGGCAGGCGCATTTCAGCGAAACGACCTTTGAAGGGATCGGCTTCGGCCTGGGCGTGTCGGTGATGCTGGACCCGGTCCGTGCCAGGATCGTCGGCTCACCCGGCGAATTCGCATGGGGCGGCATGGCGTCGACCGCGTTCTGGGTGGACCCGGTCGAAGAGATGACCGTGATCCTGATGACGCAACTGATCCCCTCCAGCGCTTACACATTGCGCCGACAGCTGAGGGTTTTGAGTTATCAGGCGCTTGTTTGATCCTCGCCGTGGCGCCTCAGGAAATCGATCAGGGGTTGCATGCTTTTGCTATCCCCCCTTGTTTCGGCAAGGGCGAAATCGACAATCGCCTGCTCATGCGCGACCAAGGCTTCGAGGGCGGCTCGATCTGCGGATGGCGCAATATGCAGCAGATCGGTCATCTCCTGGATGTAGGCGGGGTAATCATTGGCCATAGACCAGACGAACTCGAGCCACGGCCTTTGTTCGACCGCCGCCTCGGCTTGACCCTTGCTGTTCAGGATCTCGGGATCGCCCGGCGTGATTTCAGCACGTGTGACTGGGGGCCGCAGGATGCTGGCCGTGACGGCCTCTATTCGTGCGATCAATTGCAACGCCTGACGCTGCTCGGGATACTTTCTTGCCAGCATCAGAAAATAGGCTCGGCCGGCGATCTCCTCGTCAAAGGCCACCTTTAGCGCGGTTTGGTAGTCAGGAAACCGGCGTGGTTTCGGGGGCATGTTTCAAAGACCTCGATCAGGCAACTCGCCCGTCGGCAGATGGCAGGCGATTTCCAACCCATCGGACAACACTTTGAGCGGCGGTGCAACGGTGTCGCAGGTCCCAGATATCACATGAGTGCAACGGTTGGAAAAGGGGCAGCCCTTCGCTCCGATTACGACACTGCCGGCGCTTGCGGCCTTGGCCTCGCCGGTATCGGCCACGCCCTCCAGCCAGCCTTGCCGCATCTCGGGGACCGAGGAGAGGAGCAGTTTGGTATAGGGGTGAAAAGGCGGGCTGAAGACGGCCTTCGACGGTCCTTTCTCGACCACCCGCCCGGCGTAGAGCACGACAACCTCGTCGGCAAAAGAGGCCACCGTGGACAGGTCGTGGCTGATGAACATATAGGCCACACCCAGCTTGTCCTTGAGCGTTTTCAGAAGTTCGATCACCCCCGCCGCTACCACGGTATCCAGCGCCGATGTCACCTCGTCACAGAGAATTACCTTTGGATCGGCGGCCAGCGCGCGAGCGAGGTTGATGCGTTGCTTTTGCCCGCCTGACAATTCGCCCGGGAAGCGCGAGGCAAAGCTGCGCGGCAAGTCAACCAGTTCCAAAAGCTCGCCAACCTTGTCTAAACGCGCGCGACCCTTGAGGCCCTGATAGAACTCTAGCGGGCGGCCCAGGATGTCTCCGATCCGCTGGCGCGGGTTCAGCGCCGTGTCGGCCATCTGGAACACGATCTGGCAATCCTTGAGCGTATCTCGGGGGCGATCCTTCACGCTTGGAGCGGCGACCTTCCCATCGAGCTTGATTTCTCCCTCTCGCAACGGCGTCAGGCCGGCGACGACCCGCGCCAGCGTGCTTTTCCCACAGCCGCTTTCGCCGATCACCCCGACGACCGATGCGGCGGGGACGTCAACCGAGACATCGGACAGGATAGTCAGCGCGCCATAGCCCGCGGTGATGTTGCGGGCCGAGATCACCGGCGCTTGCGCCGCGCTGGCGTCAACATGGTCGACCAGATGCGGTGCGGGCCGAACCGCCGCCATCAGCGTGCGGGTATATTCGTGCTGCGGGTCATGCAGGATCTGGGCGGTTGGTCCTTCCTCGACCATTTCACCGTTCTTCAGCACAAGAATGCGATCCGCCACCTGCGCCACGACCGCAAGGTCGTGGGTCACGTAGATCGCCGCCGTGCCCTGATCGCGGATGATGTCCTTGAACGCCTTCAGCACCTCGATCTGGGTGGTCACGTCCAGCGCCGTTGTGGGTTCGTCCAGGATCAGCAAATCCGGCCCGCAGGACATGGCCATCGCCGCCATCAGCCGCTGCAACTGACCGCCCGAGACCTGATGCGGGAACTTGTTACCCACGGTGTCGGGATTGGGCAGGTCCAGCTTGCGATAAAGATCGACGGCGGTGGCGGTGAGGGTCGCTGCATCGCCCGCGCCATGCCAGAGCGGTGCCTCGATCACCTGTTTGCCGATCCGCAGGGCGGGGTTGAAACTGGCCGCCGCCGATTGCGCCACATACGAGACCTCGTTCCCGCGCAGCGCGTGGCGGTCATGCGGTGACAGTTTCATGATGTCGCGCCCATTGAGCCAGATCTCGCCGCCCGAGATGCGGCAGCCGGGGCGGGCAAAGCCCATCGAGGCCAGCGAGATCGTTGACTTGCCCGACCCGCTCTCGCCGATCAGGGCCAGCACCTCGCCCTTGGCCACGTTCAGCGACACGCCCTTGACGATGGGCACATAGGTTCCCCCTGGTGGGCGACCCTCGACACGCAGGTTCTTGATGGTCAGGATGTCGCTCATTGGTCGATCTTCTCCAGAACGGTTTCACCCTGCTGACGCTGCTGGAACCAGTCGACAAGCAGGTTCATGGATACGGTCAGAGAGGCGATGCAGGCGGCAGGGATCAGCGCGGCAGAAGAGCCGAGGAACAGCCCGCCCACGTTTTCCTGCACCATCAGCCCCCAGTCGGCGGCGGGTTCCTGAACGCCCAGACCCAGAAAGGAGAGACCCGACAGGAACAGGATCGAAAAGGTGAAGCGCAAGCCGAATTCCGCGATCAGTGGCGCCATCGAGTTTGGCAGGATCTCGCGGGTCAGGATCCACCAGGTGCCTTCGCCTCGGGCGCGCGCGGCCTCGACAAAATCCATGACGCCGATGTCATAGCCCAATGCGCGCGATACCCGGAAGACGCTGGTCGACAGCACCAACCCGACCGTCAGGACCAGAACCGTGATCGAGGTGCCGAAGGCGCCGATCACCACCAGCGCCAGCAGGGTCGAGGGAAAGGCCATGAAGGCCTCGACGATGCGACTGACCACGATATCGAACCAGCCCTTGAGGATAGCAGCGGCAAAGCCCAGCGTGACGCCAAAGGTAAAGGAGATTACCGTTGTCACCAGCGCCAGCAACAGCGTTGTGCGGACGCCGTAGATCAGCCGCGAAAACACGTCGCGCCCCAGCTTGTCGGTGCCGAGCCACCCGCCTTCGCCGATCGGAGCGAATGTCCTGGTCGAGATGATATCGGCCTCTCCATGGGGGGCGATCCACGGCCCGAACAGGGCGAGGACCAACCAGAACAGCAGGATGCCACCCGCGAAAATCGCGGTCCGGGTCAGGCGCAGGCCGGCAAAGACCGAAGCACGCGGCTTGGCGAATTCGGTTGCGTCGCTCATTTCGGATACCTCAGGCGCGGATTGGCCATGATGGACAGGACATCGGCCAGCAGATTCAACAGGATATAGACGGCGCCGAAGATCATGGCGCAGGCCTGGATCAGCGGGATGTCCCGCAGCGTGACGCCATCGACCAGCAGGCGGGTCAGACCCGGCACGCCAAACACGGTTTCAACGATGATCACGCCCGAGACCATGTAGCTCAGGTTCAGGGCGATCACGGTCAGGATCGGGGACAGCGCATTGGGCAGGGCGTGCAGCACCACAAGGCGGCGTTTCGGCAAGCCCTTGAGCGCGGCCATCTCCATATAGGGAGATGTGAAGATGTTGATCACCGAGGAACGCGTCATCCGCATCATGTGTGCCAGCACCGCAAAGCTGAGTGTGGCGACGGGCAGCGCAAGCGCGCGGGCATTCTGCCAGAAGTCGAAATAGGGCCGCGTGTTGGCCGAGGCGGACAGCCATTTCAACTCGACCGCAAAGACCTTCATCAGGATCAGGCCGATAAAGAACTCGGGCACCGCGATCAGCGCGAGCGTGGTCATGGCCAGGGTCTTGTCGACCCGCCCACCGGCGCGCATCGCAGACCAGAGACCCAGCGCCAGCGACAACGGCACAGAGATTGCGGCCGCAAGCAGGGCCAGGCGGAGCGTGTTCCACATCCGGCTTTCGATCATGTCGGCCACCGGCCGCTTGGTCGCCAGCGAGGTGCCCAGGTCCCCCTGGACCATGCCGCCCAGCCAGTCGAAATAGCGCACGATCGCGGGGCGGTTGAGGCCCATCTCCTCACGCAGGGTCGCGAGCGCCTCTTCGGTTCGGCTTTGGCCCAAAATGGCTTCGGCCACGTCACCGGGAAGAATCTCGGTGGCGCCGAAAATGATTATGGATGCCAGCAGCAGGGTGAGCACACCCTGCGCCAGACGGGTCAGAATGATCCGGTGCACCTTGTTCCTCCCTTCAAGGCTGCCGGTATATTCGGCCCAAGCCCGGGTTCGGACAAACAACCATAGCAACCCGAATGGGGTCGTTTTGGTTATGGCAACGGCATGCGTTTTCGACTTTTTGGGCAATGACCGTTTTTTTGTTGTTTGTCGGGGCGGTTTGCAAGGCAGCAAAACGGAGTGGAACTGCAAAGGACATCGACCATGCCCGCCAAACTCTTGCTCATCGTTCTGGACGGTGTTCCTTACAGGAACTCCCGTCGGTTGTTCGGCAATCTCGAAGGACTGGTCGCATCGGGAGGGGCCCGCGTAAGGCGCATGCGTTCGGTGCTGCCCTCGACGTCTTCGGCCTGCTATGCCTCGATGCACACCGGCTTGCCGCCGCATCGCCATGGTGTTGTCGGTAACAAGCACAGGCGGAGACTGGAGGTGCCGGACGTGTTCTCGGAGCTGGCGGGCGCCGGGCGAAAAACCGGCGCCGTGGCGCTGAGCTGGTGGAGCGAGCTGTTTCACCGGATGCCCTTTGACCCGGTGCGTGACATCGAGAGCGACAACGCAGTTGGCCCGATACATCACGGTCGGTTTCACACGATGGCGGATGCGACCGATGCAAACCAGATGAGCCCTTCGGATGCCGATCTCTTTGCCACCCTGACCTATCTTTGCGAGGCGAAGGGCCTGGATTACGGATTGCTGCACACGTCGACGCTCGACAGCATGGGGCATCGCTTTGGCCATGGACGAAAGGAATTGAGCGATGCCTGTTATTATCTGGATGCGGCCCTGGCGCCCTATGTGACCCGCTGGCGCGAACTGGGGTATGACGTCATTGTCACCGCCGATCATGGGCAGGACGATCTTGGCCATCACGGTGGCGCCGGAGAAGATCAGCAGGATTTGGCCTTGTACTATTTCGGCAGCAGCGCCCTGCCATCCGAAGATGTCCTGTTGGACCAGCTGGCGCTTGCTCCTTCGATCCTGACGAGGATGGGGGTCTCTGTTCCCGAAGGTATGACGGGCGCTTCGTTCCTGTCTCGCTGAAGGAGCGGATGCAATGCATAACCACAGTTATGGCAAAGTCATGAAATCGGTTGTTTGTGCCACGCACGCGCGCCCCGCACTCTTTGCGGCATAGCGGGGACTGCCCGTCATCGGTCATCTGGGAGGTAATGACATGTCCGACATCGACAGCCTGGTACGGCAATACAAGGCCGGCGCGCTCAGCCGCCGCGGCTTTTTCAAACGCGCAGGCGCCTTTGGCCTGCTGATGCCTGCGGCAAGCAGTATCCTCACGATGGCTGGCCCGGCACATGCCGAAGAACCCAAGCGCGGCGGCTGGCTGCGGATTGCGCAGGGCAACACGGACAACACGCTCGAGCCGGTGCGCATGGTCGACACCGATGACGGCATTTACTCGAACTGCGTGTATCAGCGCCTCACCCGGTTCGCTCCGACACTGGAGGTCGAGGGCGACGCGGCCGAGGAGTGGAGCGTGAATGCACAGGCGACCGAGTGGAGTTTCAAGCTGCGCGGCGGGCTGACCTTCCACAATGGTCAGACGGTGACGGCGGCGGATGTGGTCGAAAGCCTGTCGCGGCACATCGCCGAAGGTTCGGAATCTCCGGCCAAGGCACTGCTTTCCACCGTTACGGCAATCGAGGCGCCGGATGCCTCGACCGTCAAGATCACCCTGTCCTCGGGCAATGCCGACCTGCCGGTGATCATGTCCGACTACCATCTTGCGATTCACCCGGCAGGCCATACCGATTTCGCAATGGCCATCGGTTCAGGCCCGTTCAAGGTGATGGAGTTCATCCCCGGCGAGCGTGTGGTCCTTGAGCGGTTTGAAAACTATTACGAAGAAGGCAAACCCTATCTCGACGGGATCGACTTCATCCCGGTTCCGGACGCCAATGCGACGCTTAGCACATTGCTGGCCGGTGACGTGGACGCCATCCGCGATGTGCCCGCCTTTGCGGTCGAACAACTGAGCGGCAATGATGCGATCACGCTCTACAACACGCCCACGGGTGGCTTCACCAACATCGTCATGATGGTTGACCGGGCGCCGACGGACAACGCGGATTTCCGCAAGGGGATCAAGCACGCGCTGGATCGCGAACTGATCCTGAACCAGGTGTTCAAGGGCATCGGCACGATTTCGGCCGACACGCCGATCGGACCAACCTACAAGTACTGGTGCAAGGACGTGAAGCCCGCCGAATACGACCTCGACAAGGCGAAGTTCCATTTCGACAAGGCCGGTGTCAACGCTGTCGAACTCTATACCTCGGAGACCGCCGGCAGCACGGCCAATGACATCGCGCTGACCTTCCAGCAATCCGCGAAGGGCGCTGCCGATATCAAGGTCATCAAGACCCCTTCGGACGGGTATTGGTCGAACATCTGGATGCAGAAGCCGATGACCATGTCGGGCTGGCAGGCGCGGCCCACCGTGGACGCCTTTCTGACCATCGCGCACATGAAAGGCGGCAGCTGGAACGAAACCATGTGGGGTTCGGATGCGTTCGACGCCATGATCCTTGCCGCGCGTGCCGAACTGGATGAGGCCAAGCGGGCGCAGATGTATTGCGACATGCTGCACATGATGAATGACGACGGCGGGTTCGTGAACCCTGTGTTCCAGAACCAGCTTGAGGCAACGGCGAAAAACGTCATGGGCTATACGCCGCATTCGGTCGGTGCGATGGGTGGATTTGGCCAGACCTTGCGCAACGTCTGGCTCGCCTGATCCGGATCACTCCCCGTCAGTGACACCAGCAGACTGACCCCTGGCCGCCGGTCGACCCGGACTGGCGGCCGTTTTCTTGCGTCCACCCGAACAACCGGTGCAATCATGTTCTCCATCTCGCCCTCGACCCGCCTGCGGACGTCGCCCTTTTACGAGGCCACGCTGGCCGACGGTGTCTGCGCCATGACGACCTATAACCAGATGCTGATGCCGACCTCTTACGGTCATCCCGAAGAAGAGTACTGGCGCATCATCAACGGCGTTTCGATGTGGGATGTGGCGGTGGAACGCCAGGTCCAGCTGAAAGGGCCGGATGCAGGGCGGCTGGCGCAGATACTGGCGCCCAGGGATCTGACGAAATGCAAGGTCGGGCAGGGCAAATATGTGCCATTGTGCAATCACCATGGCGTGCTGATCAACGACCCGATCCTGCTGAAGCTGGACGAGGAACGCTATTGGCTCTCGATTGCCGACAGCAACATCTGGTTCTGGGCCGAAGCGATTGCGCGCGAGCGCGGTCTGGATGTCGAGGTGAGCGAGCCGGACGTGTCGCCGCTTGCGGTGCAGGGACCCAAGGCGGAAACCGTGGTCGCCTCGATCTTTGGCGATTGGGTGCGGGAGCTGAAGTATTTCTGGTTCCGCGAGACCGAGATAGACGGCATTCCGGTCGCGGTGGCCCGGTCCGGCTGGTCGAAACAGGGCGGTTTCGAAATCTACCTGATGGATGGCACCAAGGGCAGCGCGCTCTGGAATATCGTCAAGGAAGCGGGTCAGCCGTACGGCATCGGGCCGGGGAACCCGAACTGGTGCGAACGGGTCGAAAGCGGCCTGGTCTCCTATGGCGGCGACTCGGACGGGCACACCAACCCGTTCGAGGTGCGGATGGGCAAATATGTCGATCTGCATGTACCCGACGACACCATCGGGATCACTGCGTTGCGGCGCATCGCGGCCGAGGGGCCGAAACGGCACCAACTGGGTGTGGTTCTGGACGATCCCGAACCGGCCAAGGCCGAATTCACCTGGAGCGACATCGAGAGGAACGGGCAGAAGATCGGCGACCTGACCACCTGCGTCTGGTCCTACCGGATGAAGAAGAACATCGGTTTTGCCCTGGTTTCGGTCACGGCAAAACCCGGTGACCGGGTGCTGGTGCAACGTGGGTCGGGCGCGGTCGAAGGAACCCTTTGCGAGCTGCCTTTCCTCTGACGGATGCAGCAAGTGCAGCAGGGAACCGCCGCCGCGAACAGCGCAAGCGGGGCGGTTCTCGGGGGCGGTCTTGCGCTCAGACAGAGATCCCGTCCAAGACCGCCTCTCGCGACAGGTCCGCCTTGCTGCCGCGGGTGATGACTTCTCCGCGCCGCAGCACCAATATCCGGTCGGCAAGTTCATAGGCGAAATCGAAATACTGCTCGACCAGCACGATGGCCATGTCACCCGAGGCCCTGAGATGCCGGATGACCTCTCCGATCTGTTGGATGATGTTGGGCTGGATGCCTTCGGTGGGTTCGTCCAGAAGCAGCAGGCGCGGTCTGGTGATCAGCGCACGGGCGATGGCCAGTTGCTGCTGCTGGCCCCCTGAAAGATCGCCGCCGCGCCGGTTCTGCATCTGCTTGAGCACCGGGAACAGGTCAAAGATCTCGTCGGGGATGACATGCGCATCCTTGGGCAGACAGGCAAAGCCGGTTTCCAGGTTTTCGCGTACCGTCAGCAGCGGAAAGATCTCGCGCCCCTGCGGCACATAGGCGACGCCTTTCCAGGCCATCCCGTGTGCAGGCAAGATGCCGACTTGCTCGCCATCCAGTTCCAGCGTGCCGCCCGAGCGCGGATGCGTGCCCGAGATCGCCTTCATCAGGCTGGTCTTGCCGACGCCATTGGTGCCCATCACACATGTCACCTCGCCCTGGCTGGCCTCCATCGAGATACCGTTGAGGATTTGCGAATGCCCGTAATGCAGGGTCAGATCGGTCAGTTTCAGCATGGTCTAGCGTCCCAGGTAAACGTCGATGACGTCCTGATTGGAGGTCACGTGGTCGAGGCTGCCTTCGGCCAGAACCGACCCTTCGTGCAGCACGGTGACCTTGCAGTTCAGGCGCCGGACAAATTCCATGTCATGTTCGACAACCACAACGGCGCGGGTCCTGGCGGCCTGTACCAGCAGGTCGGTGGTGTGTTCGCGTTCTTGTGGGGACATCCCGGCGGCGGGTTCGTCCACCAGCAACAGGCGCGGTTCCTGCGCCAGCAGCATGCCGATTTCCAGCCATTGTTTCTGGCCGTGGCTCAATTCGCCGGACTTGCGCGTCAGCTCTTGCCACAGGCCGATTTCGGTCGCCAGATCATCGACCTTTTGCAGATCGGTTGCCGTCGGGCGATAGAAGAGCACGCCCAGCCAGCCGCGCGTGTTCTTCAGGGCCATCAACAGGTTCTCTTGCACGGTCTGGTCTTCGAACACGGTGGGTTTCTGGAACTTGCGTCCGATGCCCATCTGCGCGATCGCGGCCTCGCTCAGGCGCAGCAGCGACACGGATTTCTCGCCCCAGATCACGCGGCCCTCGTCGGGGCGCGTCTTGCCGGTGATGATATCCATGAACGTGGTCTTTCCCGCGCCGTTCGGCCCGATCACGGCGCGCAGTTCGGCGTTGCCGATGCGGAACGACAGGTTGTTGATCGCGCGAAATCCGTCGAACGAGACCGAGACGCCGCTCACTTCCAGCAGGGTGCTCATTGCGTTGCCTCCTTTTCCCGCAGGGATCCGGCATCGGGGCCCAGATTGGCGCCATGGCGATCGGGGCGCCGCCGGTTCGACCAGAGGTCGAAAAGCCCTCCGATCCCCTGCGGTGCGAACAGGGTGACCAGCACAAAGGAACCGCCCAGCAGCACCTGCCACCAGTCGACCCATTTGATCGTGTAGAAACCCAGCGGGATATCCGGGGCCTGGCCGCCGGTGAACCAGGTGCTGAGCAGGCTGACAAAGGCCGCCCCGATCACCGCGCCATAAAGACGCCCGCGCCCGCCGATCGCCACCCAGACGGCCAGATAGATCGAGGCGATGGGCGCCATCTCCTCGGGGTTGATGATGCCCGCCTGCGGATAATAGAGCGCGCCCGCGATGGCCGCGAGACAGGCGGTCAGGGTGAACACCGCCAGCTTGTAGACCTCGACCGAGTAGCCCAGAAAACGGACCCGTGCCTCGTTGTCGCGGATGCCGCGGATCACCGAGCCGAACTTGCCCGCCACGATCCAGGCGGCCAGCAGGTATCCCAGACCCAGCGCCAGCGCCGAGGCCCAGAGGAACCAGATCGACACGATATCCTGCGCGGCGGTGACACCCGGCAGGTTTTGCAGGCCGGACAGGCCGTTATTGCCGCGCAGACCGCTGTCGTTCTGGAACAGGTAAAGCGCCAGTGCCAGCGTCATCGCCTGGGTCAGGATGGACAGGTACACGCCGGTCACGCGGCTGCGAAAGGCCAGCCAGCCAAAGACCAGCGCCAACAATCCGGGCACCAGCACCACCAGCACCAGTTGCAGCGCCAGAGTGTCAGCAAAGGCCCAGACCAAGGGAAACTCGGAGGATCCGACCACGCCAAAGATCTGGCTGCCGATTGCATCGACCACCTCATTCGGAGTGGGCGGGATCTCGGCCTGGGACATTGCATCGACCACGATCAGGCGGGTGCGCTCGTACATCAGCCACATGCCGATCATGTAGCCACCCAGCCCGAAAAAGGCGAAATGGCCCAGCGACAGGATGCCGGTAAAGCCCCAGACCAGATCCATCGCCACCGCGATCAGGCACAGGCACAGGGTCTTGCCCAGCGTCTTGACGAAACTGGTCGAGATCACGCCGATGCCAAAGCCCTCGGACAGGACGGTGACGACGAGGGTGAACAGCGACAGCAAGGCCAGAAAGACCAGCACCGACGGGTTTCTTGCAACAAAGCTGCGGTCCATGGCTCAATCCCCCGCGGCGCGGCCCTTGAGGGCGATGATGCCCCTTGGCCGGAACTGGATGAAGATGATGATGAAAACGATCATGTAGGTCTGGGCGGCGAGCGTGTTGGACGGGTTCATCCATTCGATCCCCTTTTGCAGGAAACCGATCATTCCGGCCCCGGCCAGAGCGCCCCAGATGTTGCCGACACCGCCGACAACCACGGTCATGAAGCTTTGCACGATATAGTCGCTGCCCAGATCCGAAGTGACCTTGGCAAAGAGACCGATGGCGACGCCGGCGATCCCGGCAATGCCCGAACCCAGCCCAAAGGTCAGCATGTTCACCCGGCCGGGGTTGATGCCCATTGATCCTGCCATGCGCGGGTTCTGCGTCACCGCCCGCATTTCAAGACCGAGCCGGGTGCGTTTCGCGATATAGAGGAACAGCGCCAGAAAGATCAGCGCCAGCACGAAGATGGCGATGCGGATATAGCTGATCGACACCACATCGTTGAGCACCCATGCCCCATCCAGCCAGCCGGGTGCCGTCAGCGGGCGGGCCTGGGTGCCAAAGATGTTCTTGGCCAGCTGTTGCAGCGCGATCGAGATACCGAAGGTGGCAAGCAGGGTCTCGAGCGGGCGGGCATAGAGCCAGCGGATCACCAGCCGCTCCATCGCGACGCCGGCGGCAAAGGTGACGGCAAAGGCCATCGGGATCGCGACGATGATCGAGAGCGTGTGATCCGGGATGACCTGTTGCACCACATAGCCGGTATAGGCGCCCATCATGATGAACTCGCCATGGGCCATGTTGATCACTCCCATCACGCCAAAGGTGATGGCCAGACCGATGGCCGCAAGGAAGTAGATCGACGCCAGCGAGACCGCATCCAGCGCCAGGTCGAGCGTCTGGTTCATGCCGACCTTCAGGTCGATCCGGTCCAATGCCTGTTGGGCCGCCTCGGTGACAGCCCTTGACGGTTCGACATAGGCATCAAAGAACACATGCCCGGCCACTGCGGCGGCCATATCGGCCTGGGTGACCAGCGCGGGCACCGCGCCGGCCCGGGCCAGTGCGGCATAGGCCTGCGCGCGCGCGGCGTCGGTATCGAGTTGCGCGACCGGCACGTCGCCGACGCGCCCGCCAACGATATGTGCCGCCAGGGCATTTCGAATGTCATCCCGCGAAACGCGTGGCGGGGCGAGATCCCTTGCGACGAGCAGGTCATAGGCGTCGACAACGGACAGACCCTCTCGTCCCGGTTCGAGAACGGCGGCGATATTGGCCTCATCCGGCAGCGCGGGCGCCGCATGCCGGGTCGTGATAAGCAAAGGGTTCAGGGCGGCGCGCAGGTCGAGGCCAAGCCCGTCGGACATGTCGTCGATGGCCTCAATACGGGCGCGGGGGTCGGAGTCGTAGCCGATGGTCAGCAACCGCTCCAGCCGCTGCTTGCGGGCCTTGATCCCGGCGTCGGGTTCAGCGGCGATCGACGCGCGCAATGGGGGCAACAGGGCCGCCTCGGGCGCGCGCTGGATCGAATCGAGCGCCGACAGCCGCTTGGCCCGGTCGGGGTCGGACAGCTGGAACCGCACCAGCGCGGTACCGATCATCGCCCGTATGCCGCTATTGGGTTTCAGCTGCGCCAGTTCGGACGAGGCAAAGCTGCCGACGGTCACGCCGGTATCGAAATCGGTCAGGACATAAGTGCGCCCCTCACCCTTTCTACCGGCAAAGAAGAGACCGTCGGATTTGCGCATCCACATGTCCTTGGCGGCCCATGTCTCGAGCATCCGTTGGGCTTGCGGCAACCCGCTGGCGGCAATCGCGTCAATCGCCGGTCCGATCGTCTTGCGCGAGCTTTCGGCAATCGTCGCCCGATGTTCTTGCAGGATTGTCTGCAATGCGGCCTCTTGCGCCGAGGCCGTCAGGCAGGTGCCCACGAGTGCGAGGCTCGCGAGGAGAAGTCTAAACATGTGGTGAAACCCGGATGTCCTGAGGCAAGGCGGGCAGGGCGCCCGCCTTGCAATTGGGATCAGTAGTTCGACAGGGTCTGAACGCAGGTCTGGGTCTGGGTGTTGTACATGCCGCAGCCCAGATCCTTCCAATCCGATTTCAGGACGGCGGATTCCGGCAGATAGTCGGTCCAGGCGTCGCCCGGCACCACGTCGGTCTCGCTGATGATGTCGAACTGACCGTCGGCCTGGATTTCGCCGATCAGGACCGGCTTGGCCAGATGGTGGTTCGGCAGCATGACTGCGGTGCCGCCGGTCAGGTTCGGGAATTCCTGCCCGTACATGGCGGCCCGCACCGCGTCGACCTCGGTCGAACCCGCCTGTGTCGCGGCGTTCACCCACATGTTGAAACCGATGTAATGGGCCTCCATCGGGTCGTTGGTGACCCGATCCTCGCCCATCGTGGCCTTCCAGGTCTCGACGAACTCGGCATTGGCCTCGGTATCGGCCGACTGGAAATAGTTCCAGGCCGCAAGGTGGCCAACAAGGTTGGTGGTATCCAGACCCGACAGTTCTTCCTCGCCCACCGAGAAGGCCACGACGGGGATGTCATCCGCCGAAACACCGGCGGCTGCCAACTCCTTGTAGAACCCGATATTGGCATCGCCGTTGATGGTCGAGATCACACCCACCTTCTTGCCGTCCGCGCCCAGGGCGACCACATCGGCCACGATCTTGGACCAGTCGGAATGACCGAAAGGCGTGTAATTGACAAAGATATCCTCGTCGGCGATGCCCTTCTGCTTCAGATAGCTTTCGAGGATGTTGTTGGTGGTACGCGGATAGACATAGTCGGTGCCCAGCAGCGCGAATTTCTCGACTCCCAGTTCATCCAGGAAATAATCGGTGGCCGGGATCGCCTGCTGGTTCGGGGCGGCGCCGGTGTAGAACACGTTTTTCGACGATTCCTCGCCCTCGTACTGCACCGGGTAGAACAGCAGCCCGTTCAGCTCTTCGATCACCGGCAGAACCGATTTGCGGCTGACCGAGGTCCAGTTGCCAAAGATCACGTCGACCTCGTGCACGGTCAGCAATTCGCGCGCCTTTTCGGCGAACAGCGGCCAGTCCGAGGCCGGGTCGACCACGACCGCCTCAAGCTGCTTGCCCAGCAGCCCGCCCTTGGCGTTCTGCTGGTCGATCAGCATCAGCATCGTGTCCTTCAGCGTGGTCTCCGAAATCGCCATGGTGCCCGACAGCGAATGCAGCACGCCCACCTTGATCGTGTCTTCGGCCGCAAGCGTGGCGGTGGCCATGGCGGCAAATACGACCGAACCGGCAAGTGTGGATTTGAAAGATGTCATATGATCCTCCTGGCGGGGCCGGGAGAGAGGGCTTGCGTCACGGCGTGCTCTTCTACTACCTGATCCCCGCAACTGTTGTTGCGTTCCGTGTGGCGGTTGTGTCCGAGGTCCAATTCGCGCAGCCGTCACACACCCTTCGGAATGTCTCTCCGCTGTGGGCATTCATACGATTTCTGCATTGCAGCAATTTGCGCAACCGGCCTGTTCAGCATTTCCAGATTTCGGCTGTATCTGCCTGTTTTTTGATCTGTGGGCCGGACTGCTGCCTAAAAGATGATCAGGGGCGAGGGAATCTGGCCGGCTGGCCGCATGCTGGAATAGTGCTCTGACGCTGCAGCGGCGAAACAGGTGGTGCGAAACAGCCCGTTGAAGGTACCCCATTACCCAACTTGCTCCCATATCGCCCGACAAGGCACAGGCGGCCCCGCGCGCCAAGGGTGCGATTCGGCTGCGCACCAAGCCTTTGGGCGACAGGTCTGTTCTGGACCACCTGCATCAGGCGGGGTCGTTCAAATGCCTGTTTCCCCGCCCGGCGGGCCGGGGATTGGACGCGGTCCTGCTGAACACCGCGGGTGGCATTACCGGGGGGGACAGGTTCCGGTTCACCGGCGCGGCCGCCTCGGGTACGACGCTGACCCTGACCTCGCAGGCATGCGAACGCATCTACAAGGCGCAACCCGATAGCTGGGGGCAGGTCTCTACAAGCCTGACGATCGAACCCGGCGCAAGACTGAACTGGCTGCCGCAAGAGACCATCCTGTTCAACCGCAGCGCGCTGGATCGTCGTCTGCGCATCGACATGGCGCCGGATGCAACCCTGCTGATGGTCGAGCCGCTGGTCTTTGGCCGTGCCGCGATGGGAGAGACCCTGACCGATATCCGCCTGCGCGACCGGGTCGAGATCCGGCGCGGCGCGGCGCCGGTCTTTCTGGATGCGATGCGGTTCTCTGGCGATCTGCACGCCCATCTCGCCAGGCCGCATATCGCCAATGGCGCCGGGGCAATGGCGCTGGTCGTTCTTGCCGCGCCAACCGCCGAGGCGCGGTTGACCCCGGTCCGCGCGCTGCTGCCCGACACAGCCGGTGCCAGTTTGATCAAGCCGGACCTGCTGGTGATCCGGATGCTCGCTGAAAACAGCTTTACCCTCAGGCGCGATCTGCTGCCGGTTCTGCGCCTGCTCAATGACGACACCTTACCCCGATGCTGGATGCTCTGACATGAACCTGACACCGCGTGAGAAAGACAAGCTATTGGTCGCCATGGCCGCCGAGGTTGCCCGCAGGCGGCTGGCGCGGGGCGTCAAGCTGAATCACCCCGAGGCGATTGCCCTGATCACCGAGGCGGTTGTCGAGGGCGCCCGCGACGGCCGTTCGGTCGCCGAGATGATGCAGGCCGGGGCCGAGGTCGTCACCCGCGATCAATGCATGCAAGGCGTGCCCGAGATGATCCACGACGTTCAGGTCGAGGCCACCTTTCCGGATGGAACCAAGCTGGTCACCGTCCACAACCCAATCCGCTGATCTGACAAGGAGTTTCCAATGACCCGCATGCTGTTTGCCGCGCTCGTGTTCGCAAGCCCCGCCATGGCCCATACCGATACCCATATACACGCTCATGGAACCGATCATGCGAGCCTGGGCGTGGGGCTGGCGTTGATCGCCCTTATCGTCATTGCCCTGTTGTCGCGGTTGCCCAGATGATCCCGGGAGAGCTGTTCCCGGCAGAGGGGCTGATCCTTTTGAACGCGGATGCCATGGCGACCACACTGATGGTGTCGAACACCGGTGACCGCCCGGTTCAGGTCGGGTCACACTATCATTTCGCCGAGGCCAATCCCGCCTTGCAGTTCGACCGCGCAGCCGCGCGCGGGATGCGGCTGGACATCGCACCGGGCACCGCCGTGCGCTTTGAGCCGGGGCAGAGCCGTGAGGTCTCGCTGATCCCGATCGGCGGGGCACGCAAGATCTACGGGTTCAACCAACAGGTCATGGGGCCTCTCTGATGCCGGCACAGATAAAGCGCAGCGATTATGCCGCCATGTTCGGCCCGACCACGGGCGACAAGCTGCGGCTGGCCGATACCGATCTGATCATCGAGGTAGAGCGGGACCTGACTGTTCACGGAGAAGAGGTCAAGTTCGGCGGTGGCAAGGTCATCCGCGACGGCATGGGGCAGTCGCAGGCCACCCGTGCGGCGGGGGCGGTGGACACGGTGATCACCAACGCGCTGATCGTCGATTACGCGGGCATCACCAAGGCCGATATCGGCCTCAAAGACGGGCGCATTCACAAGATTGGCAAGGCCGGGAACCCGGATACCCAGCCCGGCGTTGACATCATCATCGGACCGGGCACCGAGATCATCGCCGGCGAAGGGCGGATCCTGACCGCTGGCGGGTTCGACAGTCATATCCACTTCATCTGCCCGCAACAGATCGAGGACGCGCTGCATTCGGGCCTGACCACCATGCTGGGCGGCGGCACCGGGCCGGCCCATGGCACGCTGGCCACCACGTGCACGCCCGGCCCCTGGCATATCGGGCGGATGTTGCAGGCCGCCGATGCCTTTCCGATGAACCTTGCCTTTGCGGGCAAGGGCAATGCCGCGCTGCCCGCCGCGCTGGAGGAACAGGTGCTGGCCGGGGCCTGCGCCCTGAAATTGCACGAAGACTGGGGTACGACACCCGCGACGATCGACTGTTGCCTGTCGGTGGCGGACGCGATGGACGTGCAGGTGATGATCCACACCGATACGCTTAACGAGAGCGGTTTCGTGGAACAGACGGTCAAGGCCATGAAGGGCCGGACGATCCATGCCTTTCACACCGAGGGTGCAGGCGGCGGCCATGCCCCCGACATCATTCGGATTTGTGGCGAGGACCATGTTCTGCCCTCCTCGACCAACCCCACGCGCCCCTTTACCGTGAACACGGTCGAGGAACATCTCGACATGCTGATGGTGTGCCACCACCTGGACAAGTCGATCCCCGAGGACGTGGCCTTCGCCGAAAGCCGCATCCGGCGCGAGACCATCGCGGCCGAGGATATTCTGCACGACATGGGCGCGTTTTCCATCATCGCCAGCGACAGTCAGGCGATGGGCCGGGTGGGTGAGGTGCTGATCCGCACCTGGCAGACCGCCGACAAGATGAAGAAACAGCGCGGCAGGCTGGCAGAGGAAAGCGGCGACAACGACAATTTCCGGGTTCGCCGTTACATCGCGAAATACACGATCAACCCGGCTATCGCCCACGGCATCGCGCATGAGATCGGCAGTATCGAGGAAGGCAAACGCGCCGATCTCGTCCTGTGGGATCCGGCTTTTTTCGGGGTGAAACCGGAAATGGTGCTGCTGGGCGGCACCATCGTCTGCGCCCAGATGGGTGACCCCAACGCCTCGATCCCGACGCCGCAGCCGGTCTATTCCCGGCCGATGTGGGGCGCTTATGGCCGCTCGGTCGAGCACTCGGCCGTGATCTTCGTCTCCGATGCCGCGCAGGTCGATGGCGTACGCGCAAGGCTGGGGCTGGCGAAACAGACGGTTGCCGTGCGCAACACCCGCGCGATCGGCAAGCGTGACCTGCTGCTGAACAACGCGACCCCCCGGATCGAGGTCGATCCGGAAACCTACGAGGTTCGCGCCGATGGCGTGTTGCTGACCTGCCAACCTGCCGAGGTGCTGCCGATGGCGCAGCGCTATTTCCTGTTCTGAGCCCGCAAGGAGACCCCCGATGAGCACCGCGATAAAGACCGCCCGCATCTACCGCGATCACCCTCATGCGCCTGCTTGCGCCCAGGTTTCGCTGGACTATGACGGCCGCTTTCTGCGCCGCAAGATGCTGGCCACGGATGCGGGAGAGACCTTTCTGGTCGATCTGGCGCAGACCCGCTCGCTCGACCATGGTGGCGTGCTGGTGCTGGAGGACGGGCGCGAGGTCGAGATCGTCGCGGCCCCCGAAGAACTGCTCGAGGTTGGCGGCGACAACCTGTTGCAACTGGCCTGGCATATCGGGAACCGGCATACGCCCTGCCAGATCGAGCCGACCCGCCTGCTGATCCAGCGCGATCATGTCCTGCGCGACATGTTGTTGAAGCTGGGGGCCGAGCTGCGCGAGGTTGTCGAACCCTTTACCCCGGAAGGCGGGGCCTATGGCCACGGCAGGACCCATGGCCACGCCCACTGACACCGCTGTTCTGACGCTGACCCAATGGTTGTCCCCGGCCTACCCGGTGGGGGGGTTCGCCTATTCCCACGGGCTGGAGGCAGCGATCGACGCGGGTGCGGTCACAACCGTGCAAGACACCGGCGCCTGGATCGCGGATGTGCTGGAACACGGGGCGGGCTGGAACGATGCGCTGTTTCTTGTCGCGGCCCATCGGGCGGGGGATGCAGGCGCACTGGCGGGTATCGACGCCACCGCGCGGGCCTTTTGCGCCTCGTCCGAACGGGTAATGGAAACCCACCTTCTGGGGCAGGCCTTTGGGTCCGTGACCGGCGATGTCTGGGACTTCGAGTTGGGCGGACTTGCTTATCCGGTCGCGGTGGGACACGCGGCGCGCTTGCAGGATCTGCCGCTCTTGCTGACGACGCAGGTTTTCCTTCAGGCTTTCATGAGCAATCTGGTCGCCTGCGCCACCCGCCTTGTGCCCCTGGGCCAGACAGAGGCGCAGCGGTTGATCCGTGAGCTGACACCACTCTGCGCGCAGCTTGCGGAACAGGCGCTTGCGGCTGGGCTGGACGATCTGAGTTCGACCGCGTTCCTGGCCGATATCGCGTCGATGAAACACGAAACCCAGTATTCAAGGATTTTTCGAACATGAGCAGCATGAACGGCCCCCTGCGCGTGGGCATCGGCGGACCTGTCGGTGCCGGAAAGACCACCCTCACCGCCGCCTTGGCCGAGGCCCTGCGCGATGTCTGTTCCGTCGGTGTCATCACCAATGACATCTATACGCAAGAGGATGCCGAGGCCCTGATGCGGATGCAGATCCTGCCACAGGACAGGATCATCGGGGTTGAGACCGGCGGCTGCCCGCATACCGCGATCCGCGAGGATGCCTCGATCAACCTGGCCGCCGTGGCCGAGCTTTGCGCACGCCATCCCGACCTGGATATCGTCCTTATCGAAAGTGGTGGCGACAATCTGTCGGCCACTTTCAGCCCGGAACTGGCGGATGTGACGCTCTACGTGATCGACGTCGCGGCCGGCGAGGAGATCCCCCGCAAGGGCGGGCCGGCGATCACGAAATCCGATATCCTGATCATCAACAAGACCGATCTGGCCCCGCATGTGGGCGCGTCGCTGGAGGTGATGGAGCGGGATGCGCGTAGGATGCGAAAGGACAGACCCTTTGTATTTACCGCCCTGCGTCATCGCACTGGCGTCGATCAGGTTGTCGATCTGCTGGCACATCTCGGAGGGCTGGCGATTGCCGGGGCAAGCGAAAGCGCCGTAGCTGGAGAAGGCGAGGAGGGGGCATCGACCGTAGCGGTGTGATTAGGGTGCAAATAGCCCGTCATACTTTTCTCGCAGAGCGTTTTTCTGAACCTTTCCCATCGTGTTGCGGGGCAGTTCGTCAAGTATCACAATCTTGCGCGGATGTTTGAACCGTGCCAGTGAGTGCCGAACCACATCCATGATCGCCTCGGTATCGGGTGTGGTTCCGGGTTCGGGAACGACCACGCCCACAACGGTTTCGCCAAAATCGGGGTGCGGCACACCGATCACCGCGCTTTCCAGAACGCCCGGCTGTTCGTCAAGGACCAGTTCGATTTCCTTGGGGTAGATGTTATAACCGCCCGAGATGATGAGGTCCTTGTTGCGCCCTACAATATGCACGTAGCCTTCTGTGTCGATCCTGCCCAGATCCCCAGTGATGAAGAACCCGTTCTGGCGCAGCTCTGCCGCTGTCTTGTCGGGCATCTGCCAATAGCCCTTGAACACGTTCGGGCCGCGGACCTCGATCTGTCCCACCTCGCCTGTAGGCAGGCTGTCGCCGCTTTCCGGATCGGTGATCTTGAGTTCGACACCCGGCAGGGGAAAGCCAACCGTTCCCGCGCGACGTTCCCCGTCATAGGGGTTCGAGGTGTTCATGTTGGTTTCGGTCATCCCGTAACGTTCGAGGATGCGGTGACCGGTCAGTTTTTCGAACTGTATATGAGTTTCTGCCAGCAGCGGGGCAGAGCCCGACACGAAAAGGCGCATATGGGCGGCGAGTTCGCGGGTAAATCGATCATCGCCCAGGAGGCGGGTATAGAAGGTGGGCACGCCCATCATCGTCGTCGCATCGGGCAAGCGTTCGATGATCTGGTCGAGATCGAATTTCGGAAGAAAGAACATGCTGCCGCCTGCGGCAAGGGTCACATTCGTTGCCACAAACAGACCGTGTGTGTGAAAGATGGGCAGCGCATGCAGCAGTACATCATCCGCCGTAAATTGCCATTCCCCGACCAGGGTCCGAGCGTTGGACAACAGGTTGTTCTGCGTCAGCATGGCCCCTTTTGACCGTCCCGTCGTTCCGGAGGTGTAGAGAAAGGCAGCCAAGTCGTCACCACCCCGGTCAACGGTGGCAAAAACATCCGGTAAGTCGCGCGCGAGATCTTTTAGCGTGCCACTGCCGTCTGCGTTCAGAGTCTCGCATTTAGCCCCCAGCTTGGTTGCAAGGTCGCCAAGCGGTACCGCGATACCGCCATCGCAGACGATGAGGGAAGCACCGCTGTTTTCAATGAAGTAGCTCAGCTCATCCACGGTATAGGCGGTGTTCAGCGGAAGAAACACAAGACCGGCCTGTGCGCAGGCGGCGTAAATCGCCAGAGCTTCTGGCGATTTCTCGACCTGTACGGCAACACGGTCGCCGGGCTGAAGTCCAAGCCTGGCCATAGCGTTGGCGAACCGCGCGGCCATGGTCAGAAATTCGTGATAGGTGATCACCTGCCCGTCCTGAAGATGCAGAAACGGCAGGGTCTTCCCAGCATGAGCACCGAACAGACCGTCATAGAGAGGATTGGCCATGTGTTACCTTTCTTCGGTCATGGAAAGTACCGCGGACTCTGCCAGTGACTGGACATCGGGGGTGGCAGCGATTTGACGCGTTGCTGCGAATTTCTCGTGGTTCTGGGCGACACGTTTGAGATCATAAAGATAGTTGACCATGGCGCCGCCTGATTGCGCGCGGCCCTTGTCCGACGTATCGGCATCAGCATGTACCGCATGAACAATTGCACCGTTACCCAGATGAAACCGCGCAACCGGATCGAACGGCAGGTTCCCGCGCGATTTTGCATTCAGCAAGTAATGCGCGGCCAGTTTTCGCATCATCTCGGGGTTGCCAGCATCCCAGCTCGTACCCTCCTGCGTCAGCCAATGGGAAAGGCCGGGAATGGGCGACAGGGTGACGAAGGTTTTCAGCCCGGACAGCTCGGTCGCAAGGTCCGAGGCGACCTGCTTGATAAGCGAATTGCCAAAAGAGATGCTGGCCAACCCCGCCTGGCAGTTCGAGATAGAGTAGAACACTGCCGTATCCGCGGCCTGGGCTGGCAATGTGGCGCGGTCCTCGGCCAGCAATCCCTGGATCGACCCCGGTATGCCTTTGGTCAACGCGACCTCGACGAAAATCAACGGTTCGTCGGGCATCGCAGGATGAAAGAACGCAAAGCATCGGCGGTCGGCCGGTTCAAGCCTGCGGCGCAGATCGTCCCAGCTGTCGATGGCATGCACTGCCTCATAGACGATGATCTTTTCCAGGATATGTGCCGGGCTTTCCCAACTGATGGGCCGCAGGACAAGAAAGCCGCGATTGAACCACGAGGCGAACAGGTGGCGGAAATCCAGGTCCAGCGCCTGCAATTCCGGCTCGTCACCTCCCAGCCGCAGCAGGTCTGCCCGCATCTTGACCAAGGCACCGGTTGCGCCGGGCACACTGTTCAGTCGACGCACCAACTCCTGTCGTGCCGGTTCGGCGGCTTCGGCAAAGGCGCGATAGGTTGCTTTGGACGGGGTCTGCTCATATGCATCCAGAGTTTCGCGCAAGGTTGCTGGATTGATGTTCATCGAGGTGGCGACATCGCGAAAGAAGGCCAGTTTCGCGGTATCATCCAGATCGGCAAAGCGCGACAGGATTTCTTCGGCCAGCGCCAGTCCCGAGGTCTCGCCCGTGGAGCCGACCAGGGCCGAGGCCATTTCGATCAGCGGGCGCCCATCCTTATGCGTTCCCGGCGTTTGCCGGCGATAACGCCGCTCGAACACCGTCGAGAGGAGATCGGCAAGCAAAGTCATACAGCGGTTCCCATGACAGCATTGGGGAGCCATGTCGCGAGGCCTGGGAAAAGACACAGCAGGATAATCGCGACCACCATGCAGGCCACAAAGGGCAGAGACCCGGTAAGGATGGTTTTGAGCGAGATATCTGGTGCGATACCGTTGATCACATAGAGATTCAGGCCCACCGGCGGCGAAATCAGGCCGATCTCCATATTGATTGTCAGAACTACGGCGAACCAGATCGGATCAAATCCAGCGGTCGTGATGATCGGCAACAGGATCGGTGCCGCCATCAGGATCACGGCCACTGGCGGCAGAAAGAAGCCTGCAATCAGCAGGAACACATTGACCGCGCCCATCAGCACCCAGCGATTGACGTCCAGCGTGCCGATCCACTCCGCAATCGACTGGGTGATGAACAGCGAGGACAGCATGTAGGAAAACACCCCGGCCGCCGCGATGATGAACAGGATCATCACGCTTTCCTTGGTGCTGTCACGCAGCACGATCCAGAGCGCTCTTGGATGCCAGAGCTTGTAGATGATCATCGCGATCAGCAGGCAGAGCAGAGCCCCCACAGCCGCAGTCTCGGAAGGCGTCGCGATGCCGCCATACATGGCATAGAGCACCCCCAGGATGATGCCCAGAAAGGGCAGCACCCGCGGCAGTATCTCGAACCGTTCGGCCCATGTATAGCTGCCTGATCCCAACCGGGCCGTATCGCCGGAGCGCCAGGTCGAGTAGAGCGACCAGGCCATGAAAAGCCCAACCAACATCAGCCCCGGGATCACACCGGCCAGAAACAGGCGGCCGATCGAGGTTTCGGTGGCGATACCGTAGACGATCATGGTGACCGAAGGCGGGATCAGGATACCCAGGGTGCCCCCTGCTGCAATCGAGCCCGCGGCAACTCCGTCGGGGTAGCCGCGCTTGCGCATCTCGGGGATACCCATCTTGCCTATGGCCGCGCAGGTCGCAGGACTCGACCCCGACATCGCGGCAAACAGCGCACAGGCCCCGAGATTGGAAATGACAAGCCCGCCCGGAATGCGAGTCAGCCAGCGATCGAGCGCCTCGTAAAGGTCCGCCCCGGCCCGGGTGGAGGCAATCGATGCCCCCATGATGATGAACATCGGGATCGACAGCAGCGCGAAATTGTCGAGCTTGCCAAACAGGATCTCCGGCATCAATTCAAGCGATCGTGGCCCATCGAAGATGATCAGGAACCCGGCGGACACGATCAGCAGGCCGATCGCCACCGAGACACCGGAGAAGAGAACCAGGATTGTCGCAATCGCTACAATCCCTCCAAGCAGCAGCGGATCCATCAGATGTCCTCCAGGCCAAATGGCTTGTCGACGCCGGTCAGCACGGCGATCAGGTCTGCGATGAGTTGCAGCAGAAGCAGTCCAAAACCAACGGGGATGGCGAGATAGGGAATCCAAAGGCGCACACCCCAGACAGTGTCTGAGCGCCAGCCACGTTCCCAGGCAAAGTGCCAGTATTCGTAGCCGTAGACCAACATGACGCCGACGATCACGATTGACAGGGCCGAGGTCAGGATCGCCATAAGGAACCTGGGTCGCGGCGCGAGCGAGAGCGGGATCAGGTCGACATTCACATGTCCGCGCAGCCGTTGGACATAGGGCAAGCCTACCAACGTCGCGGCGATGACCAGATAGATGACCGCCTCGGTCTGCCACACCGTTGATCCGTTCAGCACAAAGCGCACCACGATCATCTGGCAGGTAATCGCAACGGCGGCGACGATCATCCCGGCGGAACACCATCCTGCAAAGGTCGACACCGCAGCCACGATTTTCAGGAACGGGTTCTTCCCGGTATGCGCAACTGCTGCAGAGCTATGCCCTCCGGCCATGATCGCCTCCCTTGGTTTGATTTGTTACCGAGTCCGGGGCAGCTCAGTAGCTGCCCCGGCGCGCGTCAATCGACGGCCAGCGCCATGTCCAGCAGTTGCTGGCCGTCGGCAACTTCTTCGACGAAGGCCTTGTAGGAGGTTTCCATCGCCAGCTTGCGCCACGCTTCGAAATCCTCGGCGCTCATCTGCGCGATTTCGACACCAGCGTCGGCAAATACTTTGGTCGAGGCGGCGTCCTGCTTCTTAGCCTCTTCCAGATAGTAGGCTTCGGCCTTCGCCGAAGCGGCTAGAAGCGCGGCCTGCTGATCCCCGTTGAGACCCTCGAAGGTACTCTTGTTCATCAAGAGCGGCTGGTACATGAACCACAGCGCAACATCGCCTGCCGGGGTGTAGCAGCTGACCTGCTCGTAGATGCGGTAGCTGACAAACGAGGAGGACGAGGTGTTGGCCGCCTGCAAAACTCCGGTCTGCATGGCGTTATAGATTTCCGAGGACGCCATCGATGCGATCGAGGCGCCGGCACCGGCCAGCATCTGCTCGAACGACTTGCCGGCGGCGCGTGTTTGCAGTCCGGCCACATCTTCTGGCTTGGTGATGCACTTGTCCTTGCCGGCAAAGCCGCCGGCAAGATACCCATGCACCAGAACCATCACGTCATCCTCGGCCATCTTGGCCTCAAGCGCCTCCATGAAGGCTGAGTTGGAGAGGCGCGCTGCGTGGTCGTGGTTCTTAACCAGACCGGGCATCAGGGTCAGGTTATAGGCCGGTTGCTGGCCCCCAGCATAACTGAGCGGCAATACGGTCATGTCGAGCTGTCCGCGGCTCAGCGGTTTGTATTGTTCTCGTGGTTTGAAGAGCGACTTTGAGCCGAAGATCTTGATTTCCAGGCCGACGCCGGCGGCGGCGACTTCGTCGGCGACAATCTGGGCAACCTGGTGGCGGATATCCTTGTTCGACCATTGGTGCGAAAGTCGCAATTCGGTGGCGTTTGCAGCGATGCCAACTGACGTGAGCGCCAAGGCGGCTACGGCGGATTTCAGAATGGTTTTCATGTGGTCCTCCCTGCGAGTTCCGGTATTGGACATACCGGGAATGTCCTCAGGGTACCCATCTCGTGTTTTTCAAGTCAAATGTTTTGTATACAATAACTCAGATATTGAATTTCATAACTTCCTTTGCTAATGCAAAACAATGGACAAACGCCGCGCAGACATCATTGCCGAAGAGATCGAAGAGCGAATTTTCGACGGTCGGTATCAGAACGGAGACCGGCTGGACGAAGTCAGGTTGGCTGAGCAATTTGGCGTCTCCAGAACTCCATTCAGAGAGGCATTACAAAGGCTTGCACGTTCCGGTCTGGTCGAGCTAGTGCCCCGGCGCGGCGCTTTTGTGCGTCAGCCTGGTCCGGTCGAACTGATGGAGATGTTCGAGGTTATGGCAGAGTTCGAGGCAGTTTGCGGCAGGCTTGCCGCGAAACGCATATCAGACGAGGCGCTGGCCGACCTACATGACGCCAATGACAAATGTCAGATAGCCGTCGAGGCGCTGGACCCTGATTCCTATTACGTCGAGAACGAGCGTTTTCACAAGATCATCTATCGCGAGTCGGGTAACGGTTTCCTTGCCACCGAAACCCGGAACCTGCATCGGCGCCTGCAACCGTTCCGGCGCCAGCAACTGCGGCTGCGGGGTCGTATGGCACAGTCGATGGAAGAACACAGGGCAATCCTGGATGCACTTGAGAAGGGCGATTCCGAGGCGGCGGCCAACGCGCTGCGCGGGCATGTCGCAATTCAAGGTGAAAAGTTCTATAATCTGCTGGCATCCCTGAAGAACGCGGCGGAATAGGTCCCTGAGTCAACGGCGTTGTTTCAGAACTCTCGCGATGAGGGAGCCACAACACGAATCCATGTGGTTAGACGGGGCATGAGCAAGCCCGAGTCCGCGCGCTTCCGCACCACTAACGGGTCAACCCACAACACGACACTCCACAAGCACGGGTCGTTGTTGATCTGGCTGGATAAGGAGATGCCCTGGCACGCGCCGCATGAGGGGTGCCTCGGCCGCCCACCGGGCTTCTCCGATGCCGCGGTTCAGTTCTGTCTGTCGATCAAGGTGCTGTTCAGGCTGCTGCAGCGGCAGACAGCCGGCATGGTCGCCAGCCTTCTGCGCCTTGCAGGTCTGGAATAGCCGGTTCCAGACCAATTGACCTTGAGCCGCAGGCAGTAGACCCTAACGGTGCAGATACCCTATCGTCGTACCGGTGGGTCACTGAACCTGCTGATGGACAGCACCGGCATCAAGTTCCTTGGCGATGGCGAGTGGCAAGCCCGAAAGCACGGCGTTCAGGGATGGTGCCAATGGCGCAAGGTCCATCTGGCCATGGACTCCGCCACATCCAACATCCGCGCGGTCGAGTTCACCCCTGGCCGGGAAGGCGATAGCCCCGACCTGCCGGACCTCCTGAACCAAATCCCGAGCGACGAATACATCGACACCGTAAACGCAGATGGCGCCCACGAAATCCGCCGCTGCCACAGTGTCATTATCGCAAGCGGCGCCACGCCATTCATCCCGATCCGCAAGAACGGTCGACCATGGAAGGAAGACTGTCGATCAGCCCTGGCGCACAACGAAGCTTTGCGCGCCACACGCCACACTGGCAGTGTGCTCCGGAAACGGTGGGCCGGATACCACGCCCGCAGCCGTGCCAAAGCCAAGATGAGCTGCCTCAAGTCCTTTGGAGAACGCATCGCTGCAAGAGGTCCCGAGCGCCAGACCGCCGAAATTCACATCCGCGTCGCACTCATCAACCGCTTCAATCCCCTCGGGGCCGCCGACACCGTCCGCGTGGCCTGAACCTGAAGGCGAAAGGGGCAGTCACGCCTCAGGCAACTATTCTCTAACAATGCCTTGATCGGGGAAAGTGGTGGGCGACCCTGGAATCGAACCAGGCGTGCGTCTCCGCGAGGGAGTTACAGTCCCCTGCCACACCTTGCGGCCTGTCGCCCACTGTCAGGCGTTGCGCCTGACGTGGAGGCGTGATTACTAGCGTCCCAATGGAGCGTCAACAGGAAAAATCCGCTTTGGCGCAGGAAACTTTTGCCGCACCCGGAGGGCGCTGAACATGAAGAAACCGAAATGGGTGGTCGAGAAGGAACAGGCCAAAAAAGCGTCCGCCTCCGAGACGGTCTGGCTGTTTGGTCTGCATGCCGTGCGCGATGCGCTGATGAACCCGAAACGCGAAAAACTGCGCCTGATCGTGACGCTGAACGCGCGGGAAAAACTGGCCGAGGCCATCGACGCGGCGGGGATCGAACCGGAACTGGCCGATGCCCGCAAGTTCACCGCGCCGATCGACCCCGGCTCGGTCCATCAGGGCGCGGCGCTTGAGGTCAAGCCGCTCAACTGGGGCAGCCTGGCCGAGGTGGCGATCGGGGCGGCAAGCCCGCGCCTGATTCTGCTCGACCGGGTGACCGACCCGCATAATGTCGGTGCCATTCTGCGTTCGGCCGAGGTTCTGGGCGCCAGCGCCGTGATCGGCACCCGCCACCATTCGGCGCCCGAAACCGGCGCCCTGGCCAAGACCGCCAGTGGCGCGCTGGAACGGCAGCCCTATCTGCGGATGCGCAACCTGGCCGATGCGATCACCGAGTTGCAGGGCATGGGCTATCTTGTGCTGGGGCTGGATGGCGAGGCCGACGAGACGATCGAGACCGCGCTGGCCGGGCAACGCGACCGTGCGGTGGCGCTGGTGCTGGGGGCCGAGGGACCGGGATTGCGGCAAAAGACCAAGGAAACGGTCGACAAGCTGGTCAAGATCGACGCGGCAGGCGGTTTCGGCTCGCTCAACGTCTCGAATGCCGCCGCGATTGCCCTATATGCATCTAAGGTGCACTAAACGGAACGGACCCCATGCCAAGGCTTGTCATCTGTTGTTACTGCGGTGCCCGCTCCAGACTGGAAGCGGATCGCTCGGGCATGCTGGCTTGCGATGCCTGCGGTGCGCCTATCCAACAGATGGGCTCGGCTGACCCGGCGACCCGACCTAAGCCCGTGCGTGTGGCGGTTGCAGTCGAGCCGGTTGCCGAATGGCGCAGGGCAGGGTGCGAGGAAGTGCCCGCGAAGAAGAACAAGAAGAGGAAAAAACGCAAGGGGCTCATTTCGCGCGCCTTGGAAGAGGTCTGGGACAAGGTCGAAGACATTTTCGACTGATTGCGGCACACGTTTTAATCACATATGTGTCAGCCGTCTTTCTTTACGGCCTTGAGAGAGGCACATTGGAGTGAGACAACATCAAGACGCGTGACGATGCTGAACAGACGTAACCTTATCTCCGGTCTTGCCGGTACCCTGATCCTAACAGCGCCGCCGCTTTGGGCTGAGGCGTCCGTTTTCTATACTGAAAACGGGGCTGCCATCCGTGGCTATGACACAGTGGCCTATTTCACCGAAGGCGCCCCGGTGCCGGGCGCACCCACAATCGCTGTGATGTGGAAAGGGGCGGTCTGGCATTTTGCCAGCCAAGAAAATCGTGCGGCGTTCGAGGCCAACCCACGCGCCTTTGCGCCCCAATTCGGCGGTTATTGCGCTTATGCGGTTTCGCGCGGCTACACCTCCGACACCGATCCGACCGCCTGGCAGATCGTCGACGGCGAACTCTACCTCATCCACTCGGCCGAGGTCGCTCGGCTTTGGGTCGAGGATGTCGCCGGGAACATCGCCGGTGCGCGCAAGAACTGGCCCGCTGTGCTGGACCGGTAGCAATCTCGAGTCAGCTGTGAATTCTTGTCATCACAATTTTGGCATCTCCCCCTTTTTTTCTGAATATGAGTGCCTAAATGTCACAATGACCGCGGACCGGAACTGCCGTGCGTCATTTCACTGTCCCTCGTTCCGTACCTGGCGCCCAAGCATGACTTGGGCGCTTTTTTCTTGTCTCCGGGTGGTTTAGGGTTCGGTCATGCCAGACTATTCCGACGATCATCTGAAACAGATCCTAAAGCGCACCAAGGTGATCGCCGTGGTTGGCGTATCGATGAACCCGGTCCGCCCCAGCTATTACGTGGCCCGCTATCTGGGGCTGAAAGGGTACCGGGTGATTCCGGTCAATCCGGGCCATGCCGGCCAGCGCCTGTTCGGCGAGACGGTGCGCGCAGGTCTGTCCGAGATCAGCGAACCGGTCGATATGGTCGATATATTTCGCCGCTCTGATGCGGTGCCGGCCATCGTCGAGGAGGCGCTCGAGGTTTTTCCCGGCCTCAAGACGATCTGGATGCAGATCGGGGTCGAGCATGCCGAGGCTGCGGCGCAGGCCGAGGCGCGCGGGATCGACGTGATCCAGAACCGCTGCCCCAAGATCGAATATCAACGGCTCTTTGGCGAATTGCGCATGGGCGGTTTCGCCACCGGCATCATCTCGTCCAAGCTTTAAGAGGGCTGGCGCGCCAGTTTCTCGGCAGCTTTCTTCTCCAGCACCTCGCGCTGCGGGCGCCAGTTATAGCGCGTGTCCTCGCGGGTGGGGGCCCAGAACAGGTCTCCCCCATAGCGCCAGGGATCCAGCACGATGCCGTCGAACATGTCATCGCCCCGGCGGCTGAGGATGGCGGTGCTGTGGTCGATCCGCCATATGCTGTCGGGATCGGCAATGGCGCGATGCACGACCAGAGTGCGGAAGTTCTCCTGATTCAGGCGCTTTTGCATGTCCTGGGCATAGTGCACGCACAGGCCACGCTCGCGGAACCCGTTGAGAACCTTGGCGTTATGCACGATTGGACTGCTGGTGACGTTATATTCGCGCGCCAGTTGTCGCCCATAGCTATAGGAGATCTCGGCAGCGCGTTGCGCCTCGGCGGGGTCGACGTCGGGACCCAGCGCGCGCAGTTGTTGCGCCAGCGCGTTCACCTCCTTCTGGCTGAAGGTTTGCGTGTCGCTACAGGCGGCGATCAGCACCACCGCCAAGGTGGCGAGCAAGGCCCGGAATTTGGTCATGGGATGCCTCGGTTGGTCGTCGGTTTTCTCGGTTGGATCGTACCGCTCATCGCGGAGGGGTCAACCTTTGGGCCGCGCCGCCTTCTCGGCGATGCCGCTCTGGCCCTGGCGATGGGCCAGCTCGGCCAGCACATCGTTGAGTGCCACGTCGCGGGCGGCCAGCATGACGAGGAAGTGGTACAGCACATCCGCCGCCTCTGAGGTGAGCTTGGCCCGGTCGCCCTTCACCGCTTCGATGATCGCCTCTATCGCCTCTTCCCCGAATTTCTCGGCGCATTTCTCGGGCCCTTTGGCCAGCAGCTTGGCGGTCCAGCTGCTGTCCGGGTCGGCACCCTTGCGGGCCTCGATGGTGGCGGCAAGATCGTGCAGGATACTCATGTCAGCCTCATCGGGATGCCGGCGGCGGCCATGTGTTCCTTGGCCTCGCGGATGGTGTATTCGCCAAAGTGAAAGATCGAGGCGGCCAGCACCGCGCTGGCATGCCCTTCGGTCACGCCCTCGACCAGGTGATCCAGCGTGCCGACCCCGCCCGAGGCAATCACCGGCACGTCGACCGCATCGGCGATGGCGCGGGTCAAGGGCAGGTTGAAGCCCGATTTGGTGCCGTCGCGATCCATCGAGGTCAGCAGGATCTCTCCGGCCCCCTTGGCGGTGACAAGACGGGCAAACTCCACCGCGTCGATCCCGGTGGGCTTGCGCCCGCCATGGGTAAAGATCTCCCAGCGGCCCGGCTCTACCGTCTTGGCGTCGATGGCGCAGACGATGCACTGGCTGCCGAACCGGTCGGCGGCCTCGGCAATGACATCCGGATTGGCCACCGCGGCCGAGTTGAAGCTGACCTTGTCGGCGCCCGCCAGCAGCAGCGCGCGCACATCGGCATGGGTGCGCACGCCGCCGCCCACGGTGAGCGGCACGAAACACTGTTCTGCGGTGCGGCTGACCACATCGAACATGGTGCCCCGGTTTTCATGGGTGGCGTGGATGTCGAGAAAACAGATCTCGTCCGCGCCCGCCGCGTCATAGGCGCGGGCGGCATCCACCGGGTCGCCCGCGTCGCGCAGGCCGACGAAATTCACGCCCTTGACCACGCGGCCATCGGCGACGTCGAGACAGGGGATGATGCGGGTCTTCAGCATGGCGGCCTCGCGGGTTGCCGGGGTCGCCCGTCTTTACTGTGCCCCCGGCGCGGATGCAATCGCGCCGCCGTGCCGGGTGATGCGGCGCATGGCCCCGCGCACGATCAGGATATGAAACGGCATCACCACCGCCAGATAAACCCGCCCCAGCAGGTTGTTGCGATGTACCCAGGTCGCCATGTGCAGCCGCCCGGCCTGTTGCACCAGCGAGATGCGAAAGTTCAGGTGGCTGTCATCGGCGCCCAGGATCAGCTCGTCCGCATCCTCGTAGGTGACCGGAAAGATCGCCTTGTCGCCAGTGTCGGAAACCTCGGTCTTGAGGCCAAGCGGCCGCACGATCCAGTTGCGCAGGCGTAGCAGGGCATTGGCCCAGCCGGGCAGGGACAGCCCGATCTCTGCCGCCTCGCGTGGAGATATCCGGCTCTCTACCGCGTAGCCGTCGATGAAATCGCCAGGCTGCACCGCCTGCCAAAGCTGCGCGGTTGCGGGCAGCGGGGTCTTTTCGACAACAGCATAGCTGCGGGTCATATGCGTTCCCCTTGCGGTTTGCCCGGATCACACAGCAAAGCGCCCGGTCCTGAAACCGGGCGCGGTGTCGCAGTCCTCAGCCCTTGAGCGCGCTCAGCGCCTGTTTCAGGTCGAGCGCCCCGTCATAGAGCGCCCGGCCCGAAATCGCGCCGTTCAGCGCCGCGCCGCAATCGCGCAGCGCGATCAGATCCTCCAGCGAGGAGACCCCGCCCGAGGCGATGACCGGAATCGACACGGCACGGGCCAGATCGGCAGTTGCCTCGATATTCGGCCCCTTCATGGCGCCGTCGCGCAGGATGTCGGTATAGATGATGGCCGCAACCCCTGCATCCTCGAAGGATTTGGCCAGATCAGTGACCATCACGTCGGTCTCTTCGGCCCAGCCCTTGGTGGCGACGCGGCCGTTGCGGGCGTCGATGCCCACGGCCACCTTGCCGGGAAAGGCGCGCGCGGCCTCGCGCACCAGATCGGGGTTCTCGACCGCCACGGTGCCGAGGATCACACGGGCCAGACCCTTGTCCAGCCAGCGTTCAATGGTGGCCATGTCGCGGATGCCGCCGCCCAGCTGCGCGGGTACCTTGCACTGCTCAAGGATCGCCTCGACCGGGGCGGCATTGACCGGCTCACCGGCAAAGGCGCCGTTGAGATCGACCAGATGAAGCCATTCGCAGCCTGCCGCGACAAACTCCAGCGCCTGCGCGGCGGGATTGTCGTTGAACACGGTGGCCTGGTCCATCTCGCCATGCACCAGACGCACGGCCTGGCCATCCTTGAGGTCGATTGCGGGGTAGAGGATCATGTTGAGCGGCTTTCTGCTGACAGTCGCGCGCGATATGGCATGTCATGCGCTGCTAGGCAACGCGACCCGAGGTCAGGCTTGCCCAAAATGCGCAGCCCGCGTCACAGTGGCGCAAAAGTGGGAGGATATCGGATGAAGAGATTGATTCTGGCCGCAAGTGCGACCCTGGCTCTGGCCGGCATGGCGGTGGCAGATCCTGCCGCAGGTACCTGGCAGACCGAGCCGGGCGATACCGGCGGTTATCTGCATGTAGCCATCGCGCCCTGCGGCGCGCAGGTCTGCGGCACCATCAAGGCCGCCTATGACAAGAACGGCGCCAAACAGAGTGACTATGAACATGCCGGCAAGCGCATGTTGTGGGACATGCAACCCGGTGGCGACGGTTCTTATGCCGGGGGCCAGATCTGGGCACCGGATTCCGGCAAGACCTATGGTTCGAAAATGTCGCTTGCGGGCAATACACTGACCGTCAAAGGCTGCGTCGCCGGTGGCCTGATCTGCCGTGGCCAGGCCTGGAAACGCGTCAACTAAGCCAGATGGGGCAGGGGCGCTGGGCCCCTGCCGCCTGTCCCCGCGCTCAGACAGCGCCGGTATATTCACCGCGCGCGGGATAGTTGTTGGGGATCGCGAAATCCAGCGCCGCCACCAGTTCCGCGAAATGCGGACGCACAAAGGGCATGGTCTGCACCGCGCCGTAATAGAGTGTGCGTTCGGGCGTGACCAGGAACAGGCCCGGCTCCGAGAACAGCGCCGGTTCCTCGATCCCGATCGAGGTCTTGCCGCGCGAGGTCGAGATATAGAGCCCCCAGTCGCGCGCCTCGGCCAGGGGCAGGTCATAGGCAAAGCGCAAACCGCGCTCGCCGCCGACCTTTTCCGCCATCGCCTGCGCGCGTTCTTCGCTGTCCGAGCTGACCGCGACGCAGGACACGCCGCGTTCGGCGAAATCCGCCACCCGCTTCTCCAGCTCTTTGAGATAGCTGGCGCAGATCGGGCAATGCAGGCCGCGATAGAAACAGATCAGCGTGCCGCGCGTCGAGCTTTCGGCACTTAGTTCGAACCGGCCACCGCCCACCAGCGGCAGCGACAGGGGCGGGGTGGTCTGACGGGGCATCAGCATCGGAGATCTCCTTGGGATGTGAATTGCCCCGCCTTGTCGCAGGGTTTAGTGTTCGGGAAATCCGAATTTTCTGACAGAGGCTCCGATATTGGCATGGACAGGCTGACGACATTGATGGAGCGGTTCCAGCTGCGGGTCGAGGCCGCCGCGCCGGAGGAAGCCAATCTACTGGCCCTGGCTGGGGCTGACGGGGGGCCGGGTGAATTGCTGTTCTATCCTGCGGGCACTGGGCAGCTGGGCGATCCGCTGTTTGCGGCGCGCGTGAGTTGGTCGGGAGAGAGCAACCCGTTTCTGGCCGCGCTGCCCGAAGTGGTCCGGTTCGATCTGAGCGCCGATCCCGAGGCGCGCGCGGTGGTGGAACTGATCCGGGGCGAGGTGGCGGCGCGTCGTTGCGGGGCGCAATCGGTGATCAAGCGGCTGGGCGAGGTATTGATGGTGCGTCTGTTGAGGGACCAGATCGCACAGGGGGCGACCCGCCCGGGTCTGTTGGCCGGGCTCGCCGATCCGCGCCTCAGTCGGGCCATCGTGGCGATGCATGACCATCCGGGTCGGGTCTGGACCAATGGCGATCTGGCGGCTGAGGCGGGGTTGTCGCTGTCGCGTTTTGCCGAGCTGTTTGCCGCTCAGGTGGGCGAGACCCCGATGGGCTATCTCAGGCGTTGGCGGCTGATCCTCGCGGCGCAGGACCTCGGTCGCGGCGATCGGGTCGACCGGGTGGCACGGCGCTATGCCTATGGCTCGCCCGAGGCCTTTGCCCGCGCCTTTCGCCGCGCATATGGGGCGGCGCCGATCGCGCTGCGCAGTGCGTGAGGCCGGGATGCCGGAGTTCTGCGAGAACTCCGGCCCGGAAAACATCTGTTTTCCGACCCGTTTTCCGTGCCGGAAAACGGCCTCCCTTTCAGGGGCGCCAGGTCAGGAAATTGCCGATCATGCGCAGGCCGATGGCTTGGCTTTTCTCGGGGTGGAATTGCAGGCCAACCATGGTGTCGCGTCCGACCACAGCAGTGACAGGCCCACCATAGTCCACATGCGCCAACCGTTCGGTGGGGTTGGTGACCCGGAAGTGATAGGAATGCACGAAATAGACGTGATCGCCACTGTTGATCCCGTCAAAGACCGGGTGTTCCGTTTCGATCACCAGATCGTTCCAGCCCATATGCGGCACTTTCAACGCCGCATCCGCAGGCGTGATGCGCACCACGTCGCCCGCGACCCAGCCCAGCCCGGGTGTCTCTTCGTATTCGTGGCCGGTGGTGGCCATCAGTTGCATGCCGACGCAGATGCCCAGAAAGGGACGGCCCTTCTGCTCGACAGCCTCGACCATCGCGTCATAGAGCCCCTTGTGGCCGCGCAGTTCCGCCGCGCAGGCGGGAAAGGCGCCGTCGCCCGGCAGCACCAGCCGGTCGGCGCGGGCCACCACATCGGCGTCCGAGGTCACCACGACCTCGCCCGCGCCGGTCTCGCGCGCCATGCGCTGAAACGCCTTTTCGGCCGAGTGCAGGTTGCCCGATTCATAATCGATGATGGCGGTGAGCATCAGAGCGTGCCCTTGGTCGAGGGGATGGCGTCGCCCTTGCGCGGGTCCGCCTCGACCGCCTGACGCAGGGCACGCGCCACTGCCTTGAACGCGGCCTCGGCAATGTGGTGGCTGTTCAGCCCGTGCAGTTGGTCGACATGCAGGGTGATGCCGCCATGGGTGCTGAAGGCCTGAAAGAACTCCCGCACCAGCTCGGTATCAAACGTGCCGATCTTTGCTGTCGGCAGGTCCACGTTCCACACCAGGAAAGGCCGACCCGACAGGTCGAGCGCGCAGCGCACCTGCGCATCGTCCATCGGCAAGTGGCATTCGCCATAGCGGCGGATGCCCCGCTTGTCGCCCAGCGCGGCGCTCAGCGCCTGACCCAGCGCGATGCCGGTATCCTCGACCGTGTGGTGGTCGTCGATGTGATAGTCGCCCTTGGCGCGGATCGTCATGTCGATCAGCGAATGGCGCGCCAGCTGGTCCAGCATATGGTCGAAGAAGCCGACGCCGGTCTGGTTGTCATAGGCTCCGGTCCCGTCGAGGTTGAGTTCGACCGAGATCTCGGTCTCGGCGGTCTGGCGGCTGATGCTGGCACGGCGCATGGGCGGGTTCCTTCTGATCTCGGCTGGCTTTTGGCACGAGGCGCGTGCAAATGCCAGAGTGCCGCGACACGGGCGCTGCGATCTGTTGCGCGAAAACAGGGGATTGCACCCGGTGGCGGCGCGTGTCAGCCTTTGGCCGAACAAGCATGAGAGAGGCGGCATGACCACCTGCGTATTCATCCAGATCCGCTGCAAGCCCGGCAGCACCTACAAGGTGGCCGAGGATATCGCGCTGCGCGAGATTCATTCCGAGCTCTATTCCACCAGCGGCGAATACGACCTGTTGATGAAGCTCTACGTCCCGGCGGGCGCGGATGTGGGCAAATACATCAACGACCACCTGCTGGTGATCCCCAATATCGAACGCTCGCTGACCACGATGACGTTCAAGGCGTTCTGAGCGGCGCCAGCGCGCCGTAGAGCGGGCAGCCCAGCGTCTGGTTCAGGGCGCGGATCAACTCTTCGACGGTCTCGGTCGAGACATATTCCCCGCCCGTGGCCTGGGCCAGGCATTCGGCCGGGCTGATCGTCTCGGGGACGGTGGGGTTGCCGTCGCCCCCTTCCCAGCCGAAGAATTGCGAACGCACGCGGAACCCGATCACATGCACGGTCAGGCCCGGCGCGGTACGGGCCAGATCGGTCGCCAGCGCACATGGCGTACCGCCGCAGGTCTCTTCGCCATCGGTGACCAGAACGATGACGCCAGGGCGGGGCGGCTGGTCAAACACGCGGGCGGCCAGGTCGACGGCATCGGTCAATGCGGTGTTGCCATCGGGCTCAATCCCGTCGATGAGCTTCAGGATCGGCCCCGCTGCATCGGGGCTGGGGGCGAAGGGCATCGAGACCCTCTTGCACAGATCACCGTCCGCTGCGCCGTCCATGGCGGCACCATATGTGACCAGACCCAGCCGGCGCAGGGTGGCAATCCGGGGCAGGGTGTCATGCATCGCCTCGCGCGCGTCCAGGATACGGGGCCGGTCGAGGCCATTATACCCCATCTCGGCCATCGAGCCGGAGGCGTCGAACACGATCATCGCATCGCTGGTGCAATCGGCCTCGCCGATTGCGGGCGCGGGAACGAGACCCGCAACAAGAAGCGCCGCCACGCGGGCGGCGCGTCCGGTGCGACCGGATGCCGGGATGTCAGAGTCGCGCTCCATGCCCCAGCTTGGCCGAGGCACGGGCGATCTGTCCATGCGCCAAAGGTCGAAGGGTCAGGCGGCGAGCAGCCCCTTGTCCTTCAACTCGGCATAGGCGGCGTCGACGGCTTTCTTGAGGCGGCGCAGCATCTCATCCACCTCGTCCCTGGTGATGATCAGCGGCGGGCAGAGCGCGGCAGAGTTCCCCGCGACCGCGCGGATCAGCAGCCCGTTTTCCTGTGCCAGCCGCTGTACGGTGGCGCCGCCCGCGCCTTTTTCGATGGTCGCACCGGTGGTCTTGTTCGACACCAGCTCCAACGCCGCGATCAGCCCCTTGCCGCGCACCTCGCCCACCAGCGGGTGATCGGTGAAGATTGCGCGCAGCTGCTCCTGCATATGGGCGCCCACCTCGGCCGCATGGTCAAAGATCTTGTCGCGCTCGTAGATCTCCAGCGTTTTCAGTGCCGCGGCGCAGGCCACCGGATGCCCGGAATAGGTATAGCCATGGCCGAACACGCCGACCGCCGCCGACGGCGCGATCATCTTTTCATACATCCATCCGGGGATGACCGAGGCCGAGATCGGGAAATAGGCCGAGCTGAGCTGCTTGGCAAAGGTCATCAGGTCGGGCTTGATCCCCATGGTGGTACAGCCGAAATCGGCGCCGGTGCGGCCAAAGCCACAGATCACCTCATCCGCCCAGACCAGAATGTCATGCTTGCGCAGCAGCGCCTGGAGTTTCTCGTAATAGCCCTCGGGCGGGACGATCACGCCCGAGGCGCCGGTGATGGGCTCGACGATCATCGCGGCGATGGTATCGGCGCCCTCGGCCAGGATCTGTTTCTCCAGATTGTCGAGGATACGGTCGACGAACTGCGCCTCGGTCTCGTTGCCCTGACGCCCGGTATAGTAATGCGGCGCATCCGAGCGCAGGATATGCAGCGCCTCGACCGGCGCATCGAAATGCGCCAGGTTCGCGGGCAGCGAGGTCAGCGAACCGGCGGCCACGGTCACCCCGTGATAGCCGCGCTCGCGGGTGATGATCTTGCGCTTTTCCGGCTTGCCGATGGCGTTGAAGTAATAGCGCAGCATCTTGTAATGGGTGTCGTTGGCATCCGAGCCCGAGTTGCCGAAGAAGAAATAGGCATCCTCGACCGGCACCATCGCCTTGAGCTTTTCGGCAAGCTTCATGATCGGCTCATGGGTCTTGCCGCCAAAGGTGTGCGAGAAGGGGAGCTTGTTCAGCTGATCGGTGATCGCTCCGATCACTTCGGCATTGTCATAGCCCAGCGAGGTGCACCAGAGACTGGCCAGCCCCTCGATATACTCGTTGCCGTCCGCGTCGTAGACATAGATGCCCTTGCCATGGTCCAGCACAAGCTGTTCGGTGGCGGCAAGGTTGGTGGTGGGATAGATCACAGGGGCCATGGCCAGATACCTCCGGTTAGCCGCACGGGGCGGCGAGTCAGTTGCGCCAAGCATTGCCGCAGATCGCGGGCGGCGTCAAAATTTTTGATCAAAATGAGGGTGCGGTGGATAACCCTCCCGAAACGCGAAAGGCCGCCCATTGGGCGGCCTGTTCGAGTATCTGGAGCGGGCGATGAGATTCGAACTCACGACCCTTACCTTGGCAAGGTAATGCTCTACCCCTGAGCTACGCCCGCATCCGTTTGGCCATCCGGCCTGAGGTCTCAATCTGGAGCGGGCGATGAGATTCGAACTCACGACCCTTACCTTGGCAAGGTAATGCTCTACCCCTGAGCTACGCCCGCCCCGTTTGAGTGAGGAGGGAGATATAAACTACTGCCGATGCCTGCAAGAGGAAAATGCGGGCGGGGCGGAAAATTCTTTGCCCCGTTTTCCGGGCCGTGGCACGGGCAGGGGCAGGTATGAAAAAGCCGCGCCCGGTTGGGGACGCGGCCTGTGTGTCGGGATGGGCCTCGGGCCTATTCCAGCTCGACCAGAAGGTCCTTGGCGTCGATCTGGCCGCCGGGCTGGACATGCACGGCCTTGACGGTAGCGTCCCGCTCGGCGTGGATGCCGGTCTCCATCTTCATCGCCTCGATGGTCAGCAGCAGATCGCCCGCCTTGACCTGTTGCCCGGCCTGCACCGCGACGGTGGCCACCACGCCGGGCATCGGCGCACCCAGGTGGTTGGCATTGCCCGGCTCGGCCTTGGGCCGCTGCATGGTGGTGGATTTCACCAGCCGGTTCGGCACCCGGATCACGCGGGGCTGGCCGTTGAGTTCAAAGAACACCTTGACCTCGCCATTCTCATCGGTTTCGCCGATGGCCTGGCAGCGGATTTCCAGCGTCTTGCCGGGGTCGATCTCGGCGGCGATCTCTTCGCCCGGTTCCATCCCGTAAAAGAAGGTGCGGGTGGGCAGGGTGCGGACGGGGCCGTATTGGCGATGCCGGCCCATGTAGTCCATGAACACCTTGGGATACATGAGATATCCGTTCAGGTCCTCGTCATCGACCTCCTTGCCCTCAAGCTCCTTGGAAACCTGGGCGCGGACCGCTTCCAGATCGACGGGCGGCAGATGCGCGCCCGGGCGCTCGGTATTGGGCGCCTCGCCCTTCAGAACCTTGGACAGGATCGCGGTGGGGAAACCGCCCGGCGGCTGGCCCAGATTGCCGCGCATCATGTCGATGACCGAATCCGGGAAGGCGACGTCACTTTTCGGGTCCTCGACCTGGGCACGGGTCAGGCCCTGGCTGACCATCATCAGCGCCATGTCGCCCACCACCTTGGAACTGGGGGTCACCTTGACGATATCGCCGAACATCTGGTTCACGTCGGCATACATCTGCGCCACTTCGTGCCAGCGGTCCTCCAGCCCCATCGAGCGCGCCTGCGCCTTGAGGTTGGTGAACTGGCCGCCGGGCATCTCGTGCAGATAGACCTCGGAGGCAGGGGCCTGAAGCCCGCTTTCGAAGGCCGCGTATTGCCCGCGCACCGCTTCGAAGTAATCACTGATCTCGCGGATCGCCTTGACGTCCAGCCCGGTGTCGCGGTCGGTATGGCGCAGCGCCTCGACCACGGTACCCAGCGTCGCCTGGCTGGTATTGCCCGAGAAACTGTCCATCGCGCAATCGACCGCGTCCACCCCGGCCTCGGAGGCGGCAAGGATGGTGGCGCAAGCGATGCCGGCGGTGTCGTGTGTGTGGAAGTGGATGGGCAGGCCCACCTCTTCCTTGAGGGCGCGGATCAGCACCTTGGCGGCCGCGGGTTTCAACAGGCCCGCCATGTCCTTGAGCCCCAGCACATGGGCGCCCGCGTCACGCAGCTGCTTGCCCATCGCCACATAGTATTTGAGGTCATACTTGGCGCGCTCGGGGTTCAGGATATCGCCGGTGTAACAGATCGTGCCCTCGCAGATCTTGTTCTGCTCCACCACCGCATCCATGGCGACGCGCATGTTTTCGACCCAGTTCAGGCTGTCGAAGACGCGGAACACGTCGATGCCGGTGGCGGCCTGGCGCACGAATTCGCGCACCACATTGTCGGGATAGTTGGTGTAACCCACCCCGTTGGCACCGCGCAGCAGCATCTGGGTCATCAGGTTGGGCATCGCCTCGCGCAGGTCGCGCAGGCGCTGCCAGGGGCATTCCTGAAGGAAGCGGTAAGCCACGTCAAAGGTCGCGCCACCCCAGCATTCGACGCTGAACAGCTGTGGCAGGTTGGCCGCATAGGCGGGCGCCACCCGGATCATGTCGATCGAGCGCATCCGGGTCGCCAGCAGCGACTGGTGACCGTCGCGCATGGTGGTGTCGGTGATCAGCAGCTGGCGCTGCGCCTTCATCCAGTCGGCCACCGCCTGCGGGCCCTTCTGCTCCAGCAGGTTGCGGGTGCCCATGCGGGGTTCGCCCCGCTTGGCTGGCGGCTTCGGCATCCGGGCCTCAGCTGCGGGCAGTGGGCGGTCGCGGGTCTCGGGATGCCCGTTCACGGTGATGTCGGCGATATAGGTCAGCACCTTGGTGCCCCGGTCGCGCCGCTTCTTGAACTGGAACAGGTCCGGCGTCGTGTCGATGAACTTGGTGGTGTATTCATTCGACAGGAAGGTCGGGTGTTTCAGCAGGTTCTCGACAAAGGCGATATTGGTGCTGACCCCGCGGATGCGGAACTCGCGCAGGGCGCGGTCCATCCGGGCGATGGCCTTTTCCGGGGTTGGGGCCCAGGCGGTGACCTTGGTCAAGAGCGAGTCGTAATAGCGCGTGATCACACCGCCCGCATAGGCCGTGCCGCCATCGAGGCGGATGCCCATGCCGGTGGCCGAGCGATAGGCGGTGATGCGGCCGTAATCGGGAATGAAGTTGTTGAGCGGATCCTCGGTGGTGATCCGGGTCTGCAACGCGTGGCCGTTCAGCGCGATCTCGTCCTGGCTGGCCTTGCCGGTGGCCTCGGCCAGCGGTTTGCCCTCGGCGATCAGGATTTGGGCCTGCACGATGTCGATGCCGGTCACCTCTTCGGTTACCGTATGTTCGACCTGCACACGCGGGTTGACCTCGATGAAATAGAACTTGCCGCTGTCCATATCCATCAGGAATTCGACGGTACCGGCGCATTCATAATTCACATGGGCGCAGATGCGGCGGCCGAGGTCGCAAAGTTCCTCGCGCTGGGCCTGGCTCAGATAGGGGGCTGGGGCGCGTTCGACCACCTTCTGGTTGCGGCGCTGGACCGAGCAGTCGCGCTCCCACAGGTGGTAGATCTCGCCATGCTTGTCGCCCAGGATCTGCACCTCGACATGGCGGGCGCGGATGATCATCTTTTCCAGATAGCCCTCGCCGTTGCCGAATGCGGCCTCGGCCTCGCGGCGGCCCTCCATGACCTTTTCGGCCAGTTCCTTTTCGCTGTGGATGGGGCGCATGCCGCGTCCACCACCGCCCCACGAGGCCTTGAGCATCAGCGGATAGCCGATCTCGGCGGCCTCGGCGCGGATCGCCTCCATGTCGTCGCCCAGAACCTCGGTCGCGGGGATCACCGGAACACCGGCGGCGATGGCCACCTTGCGGGCGCTTGCCTTGTCCCCCAGCGCGCGCATGGTCTCGGCGCGCGGCCCGATGAAGGTGATGCCGTTCTTGACGCAGGCATCGACGAAATCAGGGTTCTCGCTGAGCAGGCCATAGCCCGGGTGGATCGCATCGGCGCCGCTTTCCTTGGCCACCCGGATGATCTCGGGGATCGAGAGATAGGCGGCGACCGGGCCCATGCCCTCGCCGATGCGATAGGCTTCGTCGGCCTTGAACCGGTGCAGGCCCAGCTTGTCCTCTTCGGCATAGACGGCAACCGTCTTCTTGCCCATCTCGTTGGCGGCGCGCATCACGCGGATGGCGATCTCGCCCCTGTTGGCAATCAGGATCTTCTTGAATTCGGTCATGGCAGGTCCCGGTAATTGGTCAGTTGGCAGTGGGGTTTACGCGGACAATAGCCGCAGTGATATTGGTAGTTCTGGGTAGAACCGGCATGTTATCGCTCGCATCCGCCGCATTTCGATATGACCGGGTGCAGAGAGGGTCACTGTGCGGCGCTCAGGGGGCGGGTGGGCGGCAGGTCGCTGGTGCGCGCGGCGCCCAGTTGGCCCAGGTTCGATTCGATGTCCTTTTGCAGGATGTCGATGGCGTGGGCGACGCCCTGCGGGCCAAGTGCCGCCAGCGCGAAATGAAAGGCCCGGCCCAGCATCACGAAATCGGCCCCCAGCGCCAGCGCGCGCAAGATATCGAGCCCACCCTCGACGCCGCTGTCAAAGATCAGCGGTAGACTGGTCGCGGCGCGGATCTGCGGCAACATCTCGGCCGCGCCCGGGGCACCGTCGAACTGGCGCCCGGCATGGTTCGAAACCCAGAGCGCATCGACGCCCAGACGCTCCATCCGTTCGCCATCCTCGGGGCGCAGGACGCCTTTGACGACAAACGGCCCCTGCCAGGCATCGCGCAGCCAGGCCACGTAATCCTCGGTGGGTGAGGTGCGCAGCAGATAGCCGATATGGGCGGTGGGCGGCAGATTGGTCAGACCCTGGCTGTATTTGTCCAGCGTGCGCATATGGGGCATGCCCGCCCGCGCCATGCCCATCGCCCAGGCCGGGCGCATGGCCACCTGTGCCAGCAGGCGCGGGGTCAGTTTCGGAGGTTGGGTCAGGCCCGAACGGACCTGCCGCTCGCGGCGCGAGGCGACCGGCACATCAACCGTCAGGACCAGCGTCTTGAACCCGGCTTGCCGCGCCCGCTCGACCAGGTCGCGGCGGATATCCGGGTCCTTGGGCGGGTAGAGCTGGAACCAGGCCTGCGGCCCGATATGGGGGGCGAGGTCCTCTGGGCTTTGCGCCGCGACGGTGGACAGGCAATAGGGAATGTTGGCGCGGGCGGCGGCGCGGGCCAGATGGCCTTCGGCATCGGGCCAGATCAGACCGGACATCCCCACGGGTGCAATGCCAAAGGGCAGGTCGTAGGTCATGCCGAGGAGCGTCGTGGTCAGATCATGTTCGAGCGGGCCATGCAGGACCGAGGGCAGAAACCCGATGCGATCAAGCGCCGCCCGGTTGCGGGCCTTGGTGGCCTCGACCCCGGTACCGCTGTCCAGATACTCCCAGACGAAGCGAGGCAGGCGCCGCTTGGCACGCCATTTCAGGTCCATGATACCGGGAAACGCACTGTGCAAATCCATGCGGCGCATTAATGGGTGACGTTAGGGAAAAGTCTAGTCCCGGATATGCCATTTGCCCAAGATTTTTCTGCGCTGCGGCGGGGCGGGTGTTCACCCGCCCCCGGTCTATTCCGCGGCAAAACTCCCCTCTGCCCGAGGTGGATCGTCAGGGGGCGCGGCTGTCTTTGCGGGTTTCGGTTCGGACGGTTCGCGCTGATCGGCACCGGCGGATTGCGCCACCCGCACCTGATTGCGCCCCATTCCCTTGGCCTCGTACAGCGCGTCATCCGCGGCGCGCATCAGGTCCTGTGGCATGGTTCCGTGGCGGGGGTAATGCGCCACCCCGGCCGAGATGGTTACGCGCGGCAGGGTCTTTTCGCCATAGCGGACGGTGACCTCTTCGACCGACTGGCGCAGCAATTCGGCGCGTTTCATCACATCGTCGGGTGTGCAGTCGGGAAGCACGAGCATGAACTCCTCACCGCCGATGCGACAGGCCACCTCGTCCCGGTCGCAGGCCTGTTCCAATGCTGCTCCGACCGCGCGCAGCACCATGTCGCCGGCATCGTGGCCATGAATATCGTTGAACTTCTTGAAATGATCCACGTCGACCGCGATCAGGCTGAGCCTGCCACCACGGGTCTGGCAATGCAGCAGCTGCTTGCGCAGGGTCTCGGTCAGGTGGCGCCGGTTGAACAGGCCCGTCAGCGGGTCGCGCACCGACTGGTCGTGCAACTGGTCGCGCATCCGCACGTTTGCAATCGCCATGCTGATCTGTTCGGCGCACATCTGTGCCAACCGCTTGCTGGTCGAGAAATCCGCCTCGGCCCCGGCCCGCGCCCGCAGATGCATCAGCCCGACGGTTTCGCCATGAGCCAGGATCGGAAAGCAGAAATAGGGCCGCCCGTCATGCGGTTCGGCATGGTCGCAGACGAAATCCACCTCGGAGGCGCCGTATTCATAGGACCGCCCCCGACGCAGGCCCCAGCAGGCCTCGGGGTGGATGTGATCCTTGAACACCCCGCCGTTCCAGCCAGCGCTGCCATCCAGCACATCGCGCGAGTTGGAATAGACATACAGGCTGCCCTCGGCATCAGGCAGGATATGCTCCATGAAACGGGACACCATCGCGAACAGCTCTTCCAGCGCGCGACACGACTGCAGCCATTCGTTCAACTCGCCCAGAAGACGCACCTCGCGCGCCAGCCGCAACTGTTCGTCCATCAGCGAGCGCTCGGTCGCTGTGCGCGATTGCAGCGCCGCGAAACGGGCTCGGTTGGTGCGGTAGATCACCAGCATCGTCGCGCACATGGTCAACAGGGCAAAGCTGCTGAGCGCCGCCAGCACCAGTTGCAACCGCGTGGCAAAGGTCTGCCGGCGCTCGCTGACATCGGCATAGAATTTCAGCGCTCCCAGAAACTGGCCGTCCACGATCACCGGGGTATAGACCTCGGCGATACAACGCGCGTCGTCCTGCTGTCCCTCCCGCGCGGCGGGCATGGAGCCGTCAACCTCGGTAATCGGTCGCTCGACCAGAGAATAGTGGGTTCCTCCGCGTGCCACCACGTCAAAGAATGGGGCATCCGGGGTAAGCGTGCCGAGCTCGGCGCCGCGGGTAGACCAGATCACCCGCCCCTCTGCGTTCAGCAGCTTGAGCCGGTAGGCATCCGAGGTACTGGGCATCAACATCAGAAATTCGATGTCATGTTCGTCAAGCTCGCCGCTGGCAAAGATCTCGGGCAGATGCTCCAGATGCATCGTGATCCCGCGGGTCCACAGCTGCGCCTGTTTGCGGATATCGGACTCGATCATCCGGTCGACGACCGGGGTGGGCAGGCGAAACACCGACCAGGCGGCAACACCCACCATCGCGCTCAGAAACAGGGCCAGGCCGACCCATCTTAGTTGCCAACTGACGGAGGCCCTGTGTCCCAAGCTTCTCTCCCGCGCTCGCCCAAACCGTCTCAAGGCTGGGTGCGCGAGTTTACAAAGCCGTTAACAGATTCCCCCGGCGCTCCGCCAAAATCGTTAAACTTGCTGCAAAACGTGATGGAGAACCGAAATAACCTGTGAACAAGCCGTGAACAAACCCTTTCCCTCGGCCCCGTTCCGGCGTAATTTGCCCCCATGAGCAGTTATGACGACATGGACGCCTTTGAAGGCGTCTCGCTTTCCGCGCGCGCCATGGCGGCGCGCCCCACGCCGTATCTGGATGACCTCAACCCCGCTCAGCGCGAGGCGGTGGAGCGTTTGGACGGTCCCGTCCTGATGTTGGCGGGCGCGGGCACCGGCAAGACCAAGGCGCTGACCGCGCGCATCGTGCATCTGCTGATGACGGGCCGTGCCCGGCCCAACGAGATTCTGGCCGTGACCTTTACCAACAAGGCCGCGCGCGAGATGAAGACCCGCGTCGGCCGCATGCTGGGCCAACCGGCCGAGGGCATGCCCTGGCTCGGCACCTTCCATTCGATCTGTGTCAAGCTGCTGCGCCGGCATGCGGAACTGGTCGACCTGAAGTCGAACTTCACCATTCTCGACACCGACGACCAGCTGCGCCTGCTCAAGCAGCTGGTGCAGGCTTCCAATATCGACGACAAGCGCTGGCCCGCGCGGCTCTTGGCCAATATCATCGACGGCTGGAAGAACAAGGCGCTGACGCCCGACAAGCTGCCCGCTGCCGAGGCTGGCGCCTATAACCATCGCGGGCCCGAACTGTATGCCCAGTACCAGACCCGCCTGCGCGAGCTGAACGCGGTCGATTTCGGCGACCTGCTGCTACATATGGTCACAATTTTCCAGACCCACCCGGATGTGCTGGAACAGTATCAGCGCTGGTTCCGCTATGTGCTGGTGGACGAGTATCAGGATACCAATATCGCCCAGTATCTGTGGCTGCGGCTGCTGGCGGGCGGGCATCGCAACATCTGTTGCGTGGGCGATGACGACCAGTCGATCTATGGCTGGCGCGGTGCCGAAGTGGGCAATATCCTGCGGTTCGAAAAGGATTTTCCCGGTGCCCATGTGGTGCGGCTGGAGCAGAACTATCGCTCGACCCCGCATATCCTGGCCGCCGCATCCAATGTCATTCGCGGCAACGAGGGGCGGTTGGGCAAGGAGCTGTGGACCGATGCGCAAGAGGGCGAAAAGGTCCGCCTGATCGGCCATTGGGATGGCGAGGAAGAGGCCCGCTGGATCGGCGAAGAGATCGAGGCGATGCAGGGCGGCACACGGGGCGTGCGCCCGGTCTCGCTGGATGAAATGGCGATCCTGGTGCGCGCGGCGCATCAGATGCGCGCGTTCGAGGACCGGTTCCTGACCATCGGCCTGCCTTACAAGGTGATCGGCGGCCCGCGCTTTTACGAGCGGATGGAGATTCGCGATGCCATGGCCTATTTCCGGCTGGTCACCAGCCCTGAGGACGATCTCGCCTTTGAGCGGATCGTGAACACCCCAAAGCGCGGCCTTGGCGACAAGGCGCAGCAGGCCATTCGCGCGGTCGCGCGCGAAAACGGGGTGTCGCTGGTCGAAGGTGCCCGGATCGCGGTGGAGAACGGCCTGATCAAGGGGAAGGGCGGCAAGGCGCTGGGCGAGTTGACAGACGGTCTGGCCCGCTGGGCTGCCCTGACGCGCGGCCCGCGGATCGAGATCGACGACGAGTCGGTTGTGGACGATGACACCGCCCCGATGCAATTCGGTGCGCCCGAAATGTCGCATATCGAATTGGCGCAGGTGATCCTGGACGAGTCCGGCTATACCGCCATGTGGCAGAACGACAAGACGCCCGAGGCGCCGGGGCGGCTGGAAAACCTCAAGGAACTGGTCAACCAGCTCGACAATTTCGAGAACCTGCAAGGGTTTCTAGAACATGTCAGCCTGGTGATGGACAACGAGCAGGACAGCGGCGGGGCCAAGGTCTCGATCATGACCCTGCACGCGGCCAAGGGGTTGGAATTTCCCGCCGTCTTCCTGCCGGGGTGGGAGGACGGGCTGTTCCCCTCGCAACGCTCGATGGATGAAAGCGGCCTCAAGGGACTCGAAGAGGAGCGGCGGCTGGCCTATGTGGGCATCACCCGCGCCGAAGAGGTCTGTACCATCTCCTTTGCCGCCAACCGGCGGGTGTTCGGCCAGTGGCAGAACGCGCTGCCCTCGCGGTTCATCGACGAATTGCCCGAGGATCATGTCGAGGTGCTGACGCCTCCGGGCCTTTATGGCGGTGGCATGTCCTCCCCCGGCATCGAAAGCCGCGCGGCGGCGGCGGATGGCTATAACTCCCCGGGGTGGAAGCGACTTCAGGCGCGGCAGGGGCAACACGGTCTGTCGCAACCGCGCGAAAGCCGCACCACGGTGATCGACCTCAACGCGGTGGCCAGTTTCACACTGGGCGAGCGCGTCTTTCACCAGAAGTTCGGCTATGGACAGGTGATCGGCATCGAGGGCGACAAGGTCGAAGTCGATTTCGACAAGGCGGGCCTCAAGAAGGTCGTTGCCCGCTTCCTCTCCGCAAAGGACGATGTTCCGTTCTAGTCGCGCGCGGCCTGCCGCCTATTGCAGCGCGATCATTGCGATTCCGATGGCGATCAGCACCGCCCAGCCCAGGCGGTGCAGGCCGCGCGGCTCTTTCAGTACCAGCGCTGCCAGAATTACCGAAACCGGGACCGACACCTGCCGGACCGCGCTGACTGCCGCCGCCTCGGCGCCCAGCTGGAAGACTCGCAGGATCAGCAGATAGGACAGGTAAGAGGACAGCCCGGCAAACAGGATGCGCCAGGGGTTTTGCGCCCATCCACGCACCACCCCCAAAAGCGGCGCCGAGGTGCCCCGATCCTCCCACGCGCGCAGTGCCGCCATTGCCAGCGTAACCAGCGCATAGGTCCAGAACAGGAAGGGCGCGCTGGTGGTGTCCTGCATCGCGGTGGCGTCCGAGATCGAATAGGCGGCCGACCCCAGCATGGCCAACAGCGCCATGGCAAAGGCGCGCGGATCGTCCAGCAGCCGCCCGTTGCCCCGCTGGATCATCAGCCCGGACAGGATGATCAGCGCCATGCCCGACAACGCCGCCCAGGAATAGCTCTGCCCGGATGCCAGCCAGCTGATCGCGGCGATTGCGAGCGGAGAGGAGCGCACGATCGGGTAATAGGCCGACAGGTTGCCGCGCCGCAGCGCCGACAGGGTGCCGTAGTAATAGACCGTCAGCCCCAGCGCAGAGACCGCCACCAGCGGCCAGACCCGCGCGGGCAGGGCGGGACCCTGTCCGCTAAGCGCCATATGTGCCCCGGCAAAAACCATCCAGGACAGGCAGACGCCGGTATAGCAGGAGACCGGATGGGCCACCCCCTTCAGCGTCAGATCCCGCAACGGATGGGTCAGCGCCGACAGCAGGACCATCAGGATCCACACAAGTTCCATCTAGGCGCCGGGCTTGCCCAGGTAACTGTCCACATGCAGGGTGAACTGATCGCCCTCGATGGTGGCAACGCCATAGGCCAGCGGCTCGGCGCTGTGTTCCTGCCCCTCACGCTCGGGGATCAGCGGCACCTGGTGGTTGGTGCTGGGCAGCGAAGTGAACGGATAGCCGCGCCAGTTCACATAGGTGGTGCGGTGTACGTGACCATAGAAGACGTGGCGGATGTTGCGTCCTGCCTGCAATGTGGCGTGGAACGCGTCGGGCTGGCGTAGCTTGATCTCGTCGACATAGGGAATCGCGATGTCAAAGGGCGGGTGATGCAGGAACACATAGACCGGCATGTCGCCCGCCCGTTCAAGCTCGGCCGCCAACCAGGCCAGCCGGTCGTCGCACAGCTCTCCGTCATGGATATCCGGTCCGCCGGTCAGCGTGTCGAGGAACAGAAACCGGGCGCCGCCAGCCGTATGGCCATGCTGGATGAACCCGTTTGCATCGCGCGGATGGTCGGGAAAGACGCTCAGGAAAGTCTCGCGCACGTCATGATTGCCCAGCATCAGGAAGACCGGAACCGGGAAATGCGCCAGCCGCTCGCGCAGCCACTCGTAGCACTCCCTGTCCCCCAGATCGGCGAGATCGCCCGATATGACGCAGAATTCGGCATCGCAATGCCATGTGGCGATGTCCTCAAGCACCTTTGACAGTTTTTCGATGGGATCGCTGCCGCTCAGGCTCTGGCCCGGGGGCATCAGGTGGATGTCGCTCAGGTGGATGAATTTCATGCTGATGCGCCTCGATATGGGGTCTTCCTGCTCAGGATAGAACCAGCAACCGAGATTGTCGAAGCGTCGGAATGCGTCACAGGGTGCCTTTGTCCGCGACATGACGGCCGTTCACACAAAAAACGACGGCGCCCAGGGAGGAGGAGGGGCACCGCCGTTCATTGCAACATCCGGGCAGGGAGGAGGAGAAGCCCCGATGTATCCGAACCCGGGATCGACGCCCGGTATGAGGGTCGCGGCGGTGCAGGGAGGAGGAGAGCACCGCCGCGCGCTTTCTACACCGGACAGGGAGGAGGAGAGCCCGGTGTATCCGCGTCCGGCTGTCTTTGCCGGTATTGGTGCGGCGGCATCAGGGAGGAGGAGGATGCCGCCGCGTCGTCTCAGGCCCTAGGGAGGAGGAGAAGGGCCTGATCCCGAAAATTCGTGGCGCTCAGCGCGCCGTGTAGTCCTTGGCCGCCTGCATGGCGACACGCTTGATCATCGACCGGTGCAGGCCCAGATCGGCCAGTTCCCGTCCCGAAAGCGCCGACAGTTCGTTCACCGTCTGGCGATAGATGCGATGCTCGGCAAACCGGCTCCGCGCGGCCTCGATCAGCGCCAGAACGCCAAGACCGTGGTGGCCTTTCAGGGTGCTATGTTCGCTTGTCACAGCCATCGTTCTCATCCGTATCCGTTTCGTCCGCACCGTGTTGTGGCGCTTGCTTGAGGCTGAAGATAGGCGATTGCTGCAGGTGCACAATAGCTCTTCGATTCAATGCTGCTATGCAGCAAGTGCATAGATTACTTGGATAAGTTCGAGAATCGCTAAAAGCGCCATATTTTATTGAGGTTTTCTGATCCGACGCATTTGGCCGCTCTTTTTCGGTCGAGAACCACTCAAGAGCGAACGTCTGAGACTTACGCAACGTGATTTTATTTTGAGCACGAAAAAAACGGACGCTGCCGCTGCCGCGCTGACTCGCGGCTGGGCGATCTTGAGTGGTTGCCGATTTGACCGGCGGATATGGGAAATCGTGGGACGGATGTATCTGGTCGCCGACGTGATCTCCATTTCATGGGGGGCGGGGCGTGATTCGCGGTCAGAATTGAGAACAAAAAGAAAACATAGGGATGAGTATCGCTAGATGTAGAATTTTTTTGGGAAATCGGGGGAAATTTTGGGATGGAGCAAATATGTCCATATATAGTTGTTTCGTGTAACTCTCTGTCTGTATGTCGTGCGTGGGTGCTCGATCCTTCTGATGTGTTCTTGCTTCGTTCAAGTGGCGCCCTGCTGTATGTCCATAGATTGGTGTTGATTTCCATAATTTCCCATGGCATCCCTTGTTCATCCGATGAGGACGAGGCGACAGGGGCACCAAACGACCCCAACCAAGAAAAACAAGGTTTCATACAGGCACTTCGCTTTCATCGAACCAAGAGATCCGGCGCGCGAGCGAGCAGACATCCCCCCAGGTGGCGCGCGCAGTCGGACACCCCGCAAAGCGGGCTAAGGCGGCGGGTTGATCAGTGGCAGCAGATCAACCCGCCGTTTTCACGTTTCTGGGGGCGGAAATTCAACGGGGGCGCAGGCGAAAGGGACAGTCGGCTTGGCGCGCAGGTTCAGAGGCGAAAGCAACCATAAGGTTGACAGCAAGGGGCGGGTGTCCATTCCCGCCTCGTTTCGCCGTGTTCTGGAGGCGGGCGATCCGAACTGGCAATCCGGTGGTAATCCCGAGTTGGTGATCGTCTATGGCGATCACCGTCGCAAGTTCCTCGAATGCTACACGATGGAGGCGATCGACGAGGTCGATGCCAAGATCGACGCGCTGCCGCGCGGCTCGATGGAACGCAAGATGCTTCAGCGCATGTTCCACGGTCAGTCCTTTCCCACCAGCGTCGACGAGACCGGGCGCCTGGTGTTGCCCGCGAAGCTGCGCACCAAGATCGCGCTTGGCGACGAGGCCTTCTTTATCGCGGCGGGTGATACGTTCCAGATCTGGAACCCGGCCACCTATGAAGAGGAAGAGCTGGCCGCCGCCGAGGAATGGCTGGACGAGCTGCCCGAGGATTTCGATCCGATGCAGTATCTCGACGGGGCCGGGGGCAGCTGAGATCATGTCCGGAACCGCTGCCCCCTCTCCCGACGATCCTCACATTCCCGTTCTGCTGCGCCCGCTTCTGGCGGCGGTTGCGCCGGTGTCGGGGGTCTGGCTGGACGGTACATTCGGTGCTGGTGGCTATACCCGCGGCCTGCTGGCCGCCGGGGCTGACCGCGTCATCGCGGTGGACCGCGATCCGCTGGCCTTTGAACTGGCGGCGGATTGGGCCGGTGAATATGGCGGCCGGCTGGTGATGCAGCAGGGCGTGTTTTCCCGCATGGACGAATATGCCAGCGATCTGGATGGAGTTGTGCTCGATCTCGGGGTCTCCTCGATGCAGCTTGACCTCGCCGAGCGCGGGTTTTCCTTCATGAAGGATGGCCCCCTCGACATGCGGATGAGCCAGGAGGGGCCGAGTGCCGCCGATCTGGTCAATACCGCGACCGAGGCCGAACTGGCCGATATCCTGTTTCATTATGGCGAAGAGCGCGCCAGCCGCCGCATCGCGCGGGCCATCGTCAAGGCGCGCGCCGACGCGCCGATCGAGACGACTCTGCAACTGGCCGCCATCGTCGAAAGCTGTCTGCCCCGGCCCAAGCCGGGACAGTCGCATCCCGCCACCCGCAGCTTTCAGGCGCTGCGCATCGCGGTGAATGCCGAATACGACGAATTGTTCGAAGGGCTGATGGCGGCCGAGCGGGCGCTGAAGCCCGGCGGCAAGCTGGCGGTTGTCACCTTTCATTCGATCGAGGACCGGATGGTCAAGCGCTTCCTTCAGGCGCGGGCCGGGCGCAGCGGGCGGGCCAACCGCTATGCTCCTGAAACCGTCGAGGACGCACCGCGGTTCGAGCTGCTGACCCGCAAGGCCGTCGGACCCGATGATCAGGAACTGGCCGAGAACCCGCGCGCGCGCTCCGCCAAGCTGCGCGTCGCGATCCGCACCGACGCGCCGGCCGGTACGGTAGACGCCAAATCCATCGGCATGCCGCAACTCAGGGGGGGATCGCGGTGAAAAGTGTGATCTATGTGCTGACCGCGCTGGCGGTTCTGGGACTGGCGCTCTGGGCCTATCAGGAGAATTACCGCACCCAGGAGGTGTTGAAGGATACCCAGCGCCTGCAACGCCAGATCGGCGAGGCACAGGTCCGGCTGAACGTGCTGCGCGCCGAATGGGCCTATCTCAACCGTCCCGACCGCCTGCGCGAACTTGCTGACCTGAATTTCGAGCGTCTGGGCCTGTTGCCCATGCGTGCCGACCAGTTCGGGCGGGTCTCGGAAATCATGTATGCCGAGGATCCCGCCCTGCCGATCATCAACGGGATCGACGTGTCGAATTTCTCGGACGCCGGAACCCTGCCGCCGGAGCAACAGCCATGATCCGCACCCCTCTGCGCCCGCTTGCCCGTGTCCTGCATGCCCGTGCCAAGGGTGAGAACCCCGATCTGATCGAACGCGAGAACATTCGCCTGCGCCATGAAGAGATGCAGGACCGTTCGCGCGCCCGCGCCGAGGGGCGGCTGCTGGTGCTGGGTGTCTTTTTCTTCTGTGCCTTTTCGGTGGTCGGCGCCCGCATGGGCATGCTGGCCTCGTCCGAGGCGCAGGAGCCGATGGCCAGTGCCCCCGGGGCCACCATCGCGGCGCAGCGCGCGGATATCGTCGATCGCGAAGGGCGGCTCTTGGCCACCAATTTCGAGACCCATTCGCTTTATGCCCAGCCGCCGCAGATGGTCGACCCCGTCGCCGCCGCCGAGGGGCTGGTCCGTATCTTCCCCGATCTGGACCGCGACCGGCTGGTGCGCGACTTTACCGGCAAGCGCAAGTTCATCTGGATCAAGAAACGCATCAGCCCCGAGCAGAAGCAGGCGGTGCATGATATCGGTGACCCCGGCCTGCTGTTTGGCCCGCGCGAGATGCGGCTTTATCCCAATGGCCGGCTTGCCGCGCATGTCCTGGGTGGTGCCGGGTTCGGCCGCGAAGGGGTGGACGCCGCCGAAGTGATTGGCGTTGCCGGTGTCGAAAAGCAATTCGACGGCTATCTGCGTGACCCGGCCAACGGGACCAAGCCCTTGCAGCTGTCTCTTGATCTGACGGTGCAGGCGGCGATGGAGCAGGTGCTGGACGGCGGCATGAAGATCATGAGCGCCAAGGGCGCCTCGGCCGTCCTGATGGATGTGCATACGGGCGAGGTGGTTGCCGCCTCTTCCTTGCCCTCCTTCGATCCCAATGACCGGCCACGCCCGCCCACCAGCGGCTTTGACCCTTCGGACAGCCCGCTGTTCAACCGTTATGTGCAGGGGGTGTACGAGCTGGGCTCGGTCTTCAAGATCTTCACTGCCGCGCAGGCGGTCGATCTGGGGTTGGTCAATTCCGATACCATCATCGACACCTCGGGGCCGATGCGGATCGGCAAGTTTCCGATCGGCGAATTCAACAACAAGAATTACGGCAAGATCAGCATCGCCGACGTGATCGTGCACAGCTCGAACCGGGGGACCGGGCGGCTTGCGCTTCAGATCGGGGCCGAGCGGCAGCAGGCCTTTCTCAACAGTCTGGGCATGTTCGATCCGACCCCGTTCGAGATTGTCGAGGCCTCGGGCGGACAGCCGCTCAAGCCCAAGAATTGGGGCGAGTTGAGCACCGTCACCATTTCCTATGGCCATGGCCTGTCGACCAGCCCGATGCATCTGGCGGCGGGCTATGCCGCCATCGCCAATGGCGGGCAATATGTCAGCCCGACGGTGCTGAAACAGAAAGGCCCGCAATATGGCCCCCGGGTGATGTCGGAAAGCGCCGCCCGGCAGGCGCGGGCGATGCTGCGCAAGGTGGTCACCAGCGGCACCGCCAGCTTTGGAGAGGTGCCGGGCTATCAGGTGGGCGGCAAGACCGGCACCGCCGACAAGCCCAAGCCGCGCGGCGGCTATTACGATGACAAGGTGGTCGCCACATTCGCCAGCATGTTCCCGGCCTCGGACCCGAAATACGTGCTGGTGGTGACGCTGGATGAACCCTCGATCCTGGCCTATGGCGAAAAGCGCCGCACCGCCGGCTGGACGGCGGTGCCGGTCGCAGCCGAACTGATCGGCCGGGTCGCGCCGCTTCTGGGTCTCAGGCCACAGCTTGAGCCCGCTCAGGGGTCTGGCTATACGCTCACCTCGAACTGAACATGAGGTGAGGGCGCCATGGGTGACTCGGCACGAAGACTAAGCCATCTGGCGCTGACCGCCCGGGGCGGGCGTGACCCTGAAATCACCGGGCTGGCCGTCGACAGCCGTCAGGTGCGCGACGGGTTCCTGTTCGCGGCGCTGCCCGGCAGCCGGGTGCATGGCGGCGAGTTCATCCAGTACGCCCTGCGGATGGGCGCCAGCACCATCCTGACCGATGCCGAGGGCGCCCGCATCGCGGCCGCCGAACTGGACGCCTCGCAGGCGGCGCTGGTGGTGGTCGAGGATCCGCGCCAGACGCTGGCCCTGACGGCCGCGTTGTGGTTCGGAGCGCAGCCCGCCACAATGGTCGCGGTCACCGGCACCAATGGCAAGACCTCGGTCTCGACCTTCGTGCGCCAGATCTGGACCGAGCTGGGCCATGCTGCCGTCAATCTTGGCACCACCGGGGTCGAGGGCGCCTGGACCGCGCCGCTGGCCCATACCACGCCGGAACCGATCACCCTGCATCGTTGTCTGGCCGAGGCGGCGGCAAACGGCGTCACCCACGCGGCGATGGAGGCCTCCAGCCACGGGCTGGAACAGCGGCGGTTGGACGGAGTGGTGCTCAAGGCCGCCGGGTTCACCAATTTCACCCAGGACCATCTGGATTACCACGCCACCTTCGAGGCCTATTTCGCCGCCAAGGCGGGGCTCTTTCGCCGGGTGCTGCCACCTGACGGGGTGGCGGTCATCAACATGGATGACCCCAAGGGCCCCGAGATGCGCGCGATTGCCGCCGCGCGCGGCCAGAACGTGCTGACGGTGGGGCGTGGCCCCTGTGACCTGAGCCTGACCAACCAGCGCTTTGACGCCACCGGTCAGGACATGCTGTTTTCGTGGCGGGGCAAGGCCTATCAGGCGCGGCTTGACCTGATCGGCGGTTTTCAGGCGGAAAATATCCTTTTGGCCTGCGGGCTGGTCGTCGCCTGCGGCGAGGACCCGGTACGTGTGTTCGAGATCCTGCCGCATCTGGGCACGGTCCGGGGGCGGATGCAGCTGGCCGCGACCCGCGCCAATGGCGCTGCGGTTTTTGTCGATTACTCCCATACCCCCGATGCCGTGGCGACCGCGCTCAAGGCGCTGCGCCCACATGTGATGGGCCGGCTGGTGGCCATTGTCGGCGCCGGTGGCGATCGTGACGCGACCAAGCGCCCGCTGATGGGCAAGGCGGCGGTGGAAAACGCCGATATCGTCATTGTCACCGATGACAACCCGCGCAGCGAGGATCCCGCGCTGATCCGCGCCGCCGTGATGCAGGGCGCCCCCGGTGCCACCGAAGTGGGCGACCGGGCCGAGGCGATCCTGCGCGGTGTCGACACGCTGGAACCGGGCGATGCGCTGCTGATTTGCGGCAAGGGGCATGAGACGGGGCAGGTGGTTGGCGACCAGGTGCTGCCCTTTGATGATGTGGAACAGGCCAGCATCGCGGTGGCCGCACTGGAAGGACGGCTGGCATGACCCTCTGGACCGCAGCCGAAGCCGCCGAGGCCACCGGAGGCCGCGCCATGGGCGACTGGCAAGTCACCGGCATCTCGATCGACACCCGCACCATTGCGCCGGGTGACCTCTTCGTCGCACTGACCGCCGCCCGCGACGGCCATGATTTCGTGGCGCAGGCGCTGGAGAAGGGCGCGGGCGCCGCGCTGGTCTCGCGCATACCCGAGGGGGTGGCCCCGGACGCGCCGCTGTTGCTGGTCGAAGACGTGCAAACCGGGCTTGAAGCTTTGGGCCGCGCCGGTCGTGCCCGCACACAGGCACGCGTCGTGGCGGTGACCGGCAGTGTCGGCAAGACCTCTACCAAGGAAATGCTGGCCGCCATGCTGGGCGTTCAGGGCCGCACCCATGCCAGCGTCGCCAGCTACAACAACCATTGGGGCGTGCCGCTGACGCTGGCTCGGATGCCGCGGGATACCGAATTTGCGGTGATCGAGATCGGCATGAACCATCCCGGCGAGATCGCGCCCTTGGCCCGCCAGGCCCGCCCGCATGTGGCGATGGTCACCACCGTCGCGGCGGTTCATCTGGAGGCGTTTGACGACGTGGCCGGTATCGCGCGCGAAAAGGCCGCAATCATGGAGGGGCTGGAGCCCGGCGGTGTGGCGGTTCTGAACGCCGATATCGCCGAGGCGGATATCCTGCGCGCCGCCGCTCAAGGCGCCCGGCAGGTTTCCTTCGGGCGTGCCGCGCAAGACTATCGCCTGACCGGGGTCGATGTGGCGGATGGGATGACCCATGCCCGCGCCGACACACCGGCTGGCCCCGTCAGTTTCACCCTGCAATCGGCGGGAACGCATTTCGCGATGAACGCGCTGGGGGCTCTGGCCTGCTGCGATGCGCTGGGCGCCGATGCGGGGGCGTCTCTGCAAGGGTTGCAGCGCTGGACCCCCTACAAGGGGCGCGGCGCGCGCGAGATCGTGACCCTGCCCGGCGGGACGCTGACCCTGTTCGACGACAGCTATAACGCCAACCCGACCTCGGTCGGGGCTGCGCTCGAAGTGCTGGCCAGCGCCTCGGGTCGCCGTCGCGTGGCCTTTCTGGGTGACATGAAGGAGCTTGGCCCCGAGGAACTGCCGCTGCACGCCGGTCTGGCCGCGCTGCCGGCGATGGCGCGCATCGACCGGGTCCATTGCATCGGGCCGCTGATGCGCGCCCTGCACGCGGCTCTGCCCGAGGCCAAACGCGGGCGCTGGACCGAGACCGGTGCCCAGATGCTGGCCGATCTGCCCGCGCTGGTCGCACCGGGCGATACGGTGCTGGTCAAGGGCTCGCTCAGCATGGGATTGGCCCATCTTGTTGACGGGCTGCGTGAAATGGGCCATGGGGCCGGATCGAAACAGTCGGAAACGTAACAAGGACGCCGTCGCATGCTTTACTGGTTGACTGCCCTGTCGGACGGGGGGGATGTCTGGAACCTCTTCCGCTACATCACCTTCCGCGCGGGCGGGGCCTTCATGACGGCGCTGATTTTCGGGTTCCTGTTCGGACGTCCCCTGATCAACGTGCTGCGCCGCAAGCAGGGCAAGGGTCAGCCGATCCGCGACGACGGCCCCGAGGGGCATTTCTCCAAGGCGGGCACGCCGACCATGGGCGGGCTGCTGATCGTGGGGGCGCTGTTGACCTCGACGCTGCTCTGGGCGCGCTGGGACAACCCGTTTGTCTGGATGGTGCTGTTCGTGACGCTGGCCTATGCGCTGATCGGCTTTGCCGACGACTATGCCAAGGTGTCGAAACAGAACACCAAGGGCGTGTCGGGCAAGATGCGGCTGGCGCTAGGCATCATCATCGCGGTGATCGCCGCGCTCTGGGCAGGCTACAACCATCCCGCCGAATTGCAGAACCAGCTGGCGCTGCCGGTGTTCAAGGACACGCTGATCAATCTGGGCCTGCTCTATGTGCCCTTTGCGATCTGCGTCATCGTGGGGGCGGCCAATGCGGTCAACCTGACGGATGGTCTGGACGGGCTGGCGATCATGCCCGCGATGATCGCGGCCTCGACCCTGGGCGTCATCGCCTATGCGGTGGGGCGGGTCGACTTTACCGAGTATCTCGACGTGCATTACGTGCCGGGGACCGGAGAGATCCTGATCTTCACCGCGGCGCTCTTTGGCGCCGGGCTGGGTTTCCTGTGGTATAACGCGCCCCCTGCGGCGGTGTTCATGGGCGATACCGGTTCGCTGGCGCTGGGCGGCGCACTGGGCGCCATCGCGGTGGCGACCAAGCACGAGCTGGTGCTGGCCATCGTCGGCGGGCTTTTTGTGGTCGAGGCGCTGAGTGTCATCATCCAGGTGCTCTATTTCAAGCGCACCGGCAAACGGGTGTTCCTGATGGCCCCGATCCATCACCATTACGAGAAAAAGGGCTGGGCCGAACCCACCATCGTAATCCGGTTCTGGATCATCTCGCTGATCCTGGCGATGATCGGGCTGGCCACACTCAAGGTCCGCTGAGGCGGGCCTTTCGTACACCGAATTGACCGTTTTGTACCCGCTCCCGGAGGGGGATTGACCGTTTTGTACGGGGTGGTAGGGGGCGTTTCTGGCATTGTTGATCTTATGTTTGTCGTGCAGGTCGCGGTTTTGAGGCGATTGAACCGGGAAGCAAAGGGGGCAATAAGTGAAGCTTGGGGCGATCAGTGGTGAGATCTGCCGGAATAGGATCACGAAGCTCCGGTTACTTGCTTCCGCGCCTCGACCTCAATCTGGAAACCTGGACACGCACTTCGCTGCCGCAATAACAACAGGTCCCTACAATGCCGCCCTTGCCAAAAAACGGTTCAGGTTTTTTTCCGCCACTTGGATCCTCCAAGACCGGACAAGGTCGATTGCATTCGTTGCACCGAGCCAAGAAATAGTGCTTTTCTGGCTCGATCTTCGCTGGTGAAAGAAATTTCACAAACGAATGAATGCCCGCAGATTTTCCATCGCTCGATTGCCAATGCTGTAAATTTGCCATCAATTCTGCTGTTTCGTTTACATAGTCAGGATTTTTCATGCGATTTTTTGAATGCCCATTGTTCATAAGCCATTGAGTTGTCATCACTTCGAGGGTTCTGAAACCAATCGCTTCGTAACCGACACCGAAATCGCCAACGTTTCCGAACTCCTTGGAGCTAATTCCCGATATGTGTATGTCAAGATTTTCTCCATCGTTGATTGGATGGATGATCGGCACAATTCTAACGCCTTCCGCTGTGGCGACACATTGTTGTAGGTTCCCGCCAATGGTTGGGTCGCCTTCTGTATTGATAGTATCGAGAAGAATTTCCGCATATGGCGCTGATGCAACTTTGTGTGGATTCATGCGAGCGTGCTTGAGGAAGCTTTTCGCGCCAGAACCCAAAATTCTCAGTCCGGTGTCCTCAATCGTCACCTCAGAGTACGCATAGCGCCAAGGCGTCAGGCCCTCATCAATGCCGATCTCGTAAATCTTCAGTTCTTTGGTGCGTGGACAAGGACCAAACAGCAGCACCGTGTATTGTCGATTCTTTGCGTCAAAGATGCCATCATCCAAGAGAAGATTGGCGAGGCGGGTCAATGCGTCGACAAATGATACAAAGTCGGGGGCTTGCTTTGCGTCTTCTTTGTGCAAGTTGGAGAAAATGTTCGATGCCATTGAGTAAAGCGCCGTTGCGAAGAGTATATCCCCCGCGAAAGCGAATCCAAATTCCCCTCTTATTTCCTTGAGGTTGCCCTTGCTTACTACCCCTATCGAAGCTCTGAACGGCAACACTAATAATTTCGAGAAATGGTCTGTAACGGGTTTGATCTTATCGTTTGGTCGATGTGTTACCCGAGAGTCAGAGTAGCAGACTACCTTTCCAGGCTCACGGGTAATGATCAAAATTGTCATTAATTTTTTCCTCACGCTACGAAAAGCAGCTTGATGGGTGCAATCCGAACTTTCAAGCAGGTTGCATTACTTCGGCCTGCTGCGAAAGGCGGAGCGGCATCCGGACTATGCCACCCGCCTCAACAACCTCGCCGGGGTGGTGCAGGCGCAGGGCCGCTATACCAAGGCCGAGGCGCTCTATGCTGAGGCGTTGGAGATGTATGAGAAGTCGCTGGGGGCGGCACATCCGAATACGCAGACCGCGCGGCAAAATCTGGCGCTGCTCCTCTCCCAAAACCCCACCTGACCCCGCTTGCAATCCGCCAGAGCCTCGGTACAGGGTGGCGCGAAACGGGTTTGAGGGAGAGCAGGCATGATCCCGGTCAAAGGGTTTGCGGGCGCCAGGGTGGCGGTTTTGGGTCTGGGCCGGTCGGGGCTGGCCACGGCGCGGGCCTTGCGGGCGGGGGGCGCCGAGGCGCTTTGCTGGGACGACAACCCCGCCGCGCGCGAGGCGGCCGAGGGCGAGGGCTTCCTCATCCGCGATCTGCGCAAACAGGGCGTCTGGGACGATACCGCCTGTCTGATCGTGTCGCCGGGCATCCCGCACCTTTACCCCGAACCCAACCCGGTGATCGCCGCCGCGATGGAGGCAGGGGTGCCGGTAGACAATGATATCGGCCTCTTCTTCCGCTCCTTCGCGGGACCCGAATGGAACAGCATGGACACGCTGCCCCGCGTGGTGGCGGTGACCGGGTCGAACGGCAAGTCGACCACCTCGGCGCTGATCCACCACATCCTGAGGGAGGCCGGGCGGCCCGCGCAACTGGCGGGCAATATCGGGCGCGGGGTGCTGGATATCGAGCCGGGAGAGGAGGGGTCGGTCGTGGTGTTGGAACTGAGTAGCTATCAGACCGATCTGGCCCGCGCGCTGACGCCGGATGTGGCGGTGTTCACCAATCTCTCCCCTGACCATCTGGACCGGCATGGCGGCATGGGTGGCTATTTCGCGGCCAAGCGCCGGCTTTTTGCCGAGGGCGGGCCGGACCGCGCGGTGATCGGGGTGGACGAGGCCGAGGGGCTGTATCTGGCGGGCCAGATGTCGGAAGGGCCGGCGGATGACCGGGTGATCCGGGTGTCGGTCAGCCGCAAGCTGACCGGGCCGGGCTGGCAGGTGTTTGCGCGCAAGGGGTATCTGAGCGAGTACCGCAAGGGGCGGCAGGCGGGGTCGATCGACCTGCGCGACATTCGCGGCCTGCCGGGGGCGCATAACCACCAGAACGCCTGTGCTGCCTATGCCGCCTGCCGGGCGCTGGGGCTGAGCCCGCGCGTGATCGAGGCGGGAATGCGCAGCTATCCCGGCCTGCCGCATCGCAGTCAGATCGTGGCCGAGGCGGGCGGAGTCACTTATGTCAACGACAGCAAGGCCACCAATGTGGATGCCGCACTCAAGGCGCTGGGCGCGTTCAAGCGGATCCGCTGGATCTGCGGCGGCTTGCAGAAAGAGGGTGGCATCGCGGCGCTGAACGACGGACTGGGCGAGGTACTGAAGGCCTATGTGATCGGACGCGAGGCTGCCGGCTTCGCGCTGCAACTGGAGGTCGAGAGCGAGGTCTGCACCACCATGGACGAGGCGGTCGCCCGCGCCATGGCCGAGGCTGAGCCCGGCGATACCGTGCTGTTGGCCCCGGCGGCGGCCAGCTTCGATCAGTATGACAATTTCGAACGTCGTGGCGAAGATTTCATGGCCGAAGTGCAGAAACGTCTGGCCGGGTAGGGGGCGCTGCCCCCGTCACCTTCGGTGCCTCCCCCGGGATATTTCAAGCAAGAGGAACGAGCGAAGGCCTGCTCCTTCATTTCGTCTCAAATACTCCGGAGCGCGAGGCAGCGCCTCGCATCGGCGCTTGCGATCAGCGCTGTGCCTTGGCAATCGCGGTGCCTGCGGCGTGTCCCGAGGACCATGCCCATTGGAAGTTATAGCCGCCGAGCCAGCCGGTGACGTCCACCGCCTCGCCGATTGCGTAGAGACCGGGTAGGGATCTTGCCGCCATCGTGCGGGCGTCGAGCCCGTCCGTGTCGATGCCGCCAAGCGTGACCTCGGCGGTGCGATAGCCCTCGGTGCCCGAGGGCGTCAGGCGCCAGTCGTGCAGGGCGTCGGTGAGACCGCGCAAGGCGCTGTCTGACTGGTCGGCGAGGCGGCCCTTGAGGCCCAGTTTCGGCGCCAGGAACTCGACCAGGCGAGCTGGCAGGAGGCGGGCAAGTTCGGTGGTCAGGTCGCGGCGACCCGTGGTCCGCCGCTGGTCGCGCAGTTCGGTATAGAGATCGAGGTCGGGGGCGAGGTCGACGCCGATCTCCTCGCCCTCGCGCCAATAGGAGGAGAGTTGCAGCACGGCTGGCCCGCTCAGACCGCGATGGGTGAAGAGCAGCGCCTCGTCGAACGAGGCGCGCTGGTTCGACAGGCGGGCGGGCAGGGAAAGCCCGGCGAGCGGGGCAAAACGACCCTCGGGGAAAGTGAACGGGACAAGGCCCGCGCGGGTTTCAGTGATCGTCAGGCCGAATTGCCGGGCGATGTCATAGGCCAACCCGGTGGCGCCCATCTTGGGGATCGACTTGCCACCGGTGGCCAGCACCAGGTTGCGGGCGGTGAGCCGTTCTGTCTTGCCCTCGCGTTCGACCATCAGGCAGAAGCGCCCATCGGCATGGGACAGGTCCTTGAGGCTGGTGTTCAGCCAGAGGGTCGCGCCCGCGCGCTCCATCTCCGAGAGCAGCATGGCGACGATCTGTTTGGCCGAGCTGTCGCAGAAGAGCTGGCCCAGCGTCTTTTCATGCCAGGCGATACCGTGGCGGTTCACCAGGTCGATGAAATCCCATTGGGTGTAGCGGGCCAGCGCCGATTTGCAGAAATGCGGGTTCTGCGACAGGAAATTTTCGGGGCCTGCGTACATATTGGTGAAGTTGCAGCGGCCGCCGCCGGAGATGCGGATCTTTTCCCCCGGAGCGCGCGCATGATCGAGCACCAGCGTGCCCGGTCCCGCATGGGCCGCGCACATCATGCCGGCGGCGCCAGCGCCCAGGATGATCGTGTTCAACTGCATGTGTCGGGGGTGCCGCACCACGCGCGATTTGGCAAGGGGGGCAGGTGAAGGGCTCAGATGATCGGCGGAATAGCGGGCTTGCGCCGCATGCCGCTGACTGCGTTCAGAACCACGGCGGCGAGGATGATCGCGCCGCCCCACAGGGTGCCTGCGCTGGCCTCTTCGCCCAGCAGCAGCCAGACCCAGACCGGCGCCAGCATCGACTCGATCATGGTGATCAACGTCAGTTCGGCGGCGGGCACAACCTGACTGCCCATCGTATAGAGCGCCATGCCCACCGCCAGCAGGCCCGCGCCCATCGCCATGGCAATGGCGATGTCGCGCGCGGGCACCAGGAGCGGCTGGCCGGTGAGCCCGAGCATTCCCAGCGCCACCATCATCGACAGCATGCCGCCGATGGCGACGGCGGGCATCATGTCGCCCAGCCGCCCCCAGCGCAGCGACAGGGTGAAAAGCGCAAACCCCATGGCCGAGGCGAGCGCCGCCAGATTGCCCGCCAGCGCCCCCAGCGCCAGCCCTTCGCGCACCATCACCACCAGGCCGACCAGAGCGATGGCAATGGCGGCCCAGGTGGCGCGCCGCACGCTTTCGCGCAGCACCACCCAGCTCAGCGCGGCAGCCAGAAAGGGGGAGGCGGCGAACAGGAAGACGGCATTGGCCACGGTGGTGGACTGGATGGCAAAGATCGCGCCCGCGAAGGCCACCACCAGGCCGAAGCCAGCCATCAGCCCGGCCCGCCCGGTGGCGCGCAGGGCGGGCAGGATCGGTTTGCGCCTGCGCCAGGCGAAAAAGGCCAGAAGCGTGGGCACCATCGCCGCCGAGCGCCAGAACAGGATCGCCCAGGTCCCGGCCACTTCGATTTCGCGGATGGCAAGGCCCATCAGCGACCAGAGCAGCGCGGCGGTTGCCACCAAAATGACCCCTGTCGAATAGCGCATGCCCTTTGCCCCTTGCCCCGGTAACGGGGCGATGGTGGCGGCGGGTCGGGGGCGCGTCTGTTCCGTTCGCGACGTGACGCGCCGCAAAACGCGGGCGCGTCAGGAGGTTGCGGAACACTGATCCCGGTTCTTGAGCCGATGGCCCACATCGACGATCGCCAAGATCGCGGGAACCAGGTCCTGGCCCAGATCGGTCAGGCTGTATTCGACCGAGGGCGGCGAGGTCGGGCGCACCTCGCGCCGGACCACGCCCTTGTGTTCCAACTCGCGCAGGCGCGCGGTCAGCATCTTGGCCGAGATGCCGGGGATATCGACCCGCAGCTCGTTGAACCGTCGTGCGCCGCCGCTGAGATACCAGATCACGTTCGGGGTCCAGGCGCCGCCCAAAAGCTTCATGCATTCGCTGAGCGGGCAGCGGCCGGGCAGGGGGGCAGCCTTGTTTCGGGTGATCTTGAGTGCCATCGAATTCTCACCTGGTAACCTTGGGGTAACCGGATAAAGAAGTAACAAAAAGAAATCAAGTTTACTTCGGTAACTGGATGACTACCTCCAGCGCATCAGAGCAATCCGACAAAAGGAGATGGAACGGATGAAACTCTATTACAAACCCGGTGCCTGTTCGCTGGCCAGCCATATCGCGTTGATCGAGGCGGGCGAGAGTTTTGATCTTGAGCAGGTGGACACCGCTGCCGGCACCACCGCCTCGGGCGGCGATTTCCGCGCCATCAACCCCAAGGGCTATGTGCCCGCGCTCGTGCTGGACGAGGGCGAAACGGTGACCGAGGGCTCGGCTATCCTGCAACTGATCGCCGAGCGCAATCCGGACGCGGGGCTGCTGCCGCAGGCCGGTGGGCTGGGTCGTACGCGGGTGCAGGAGCAGCTGAATTTCATCGCTTCGGAATTGCACAAGGCGTTTGGGCCGTTCTTCTCGGGCAAGCCGCTGGAAGGCGAGGCGCGCGACGCGGCGGTCGAGCGGGTCAATGGCCGGATGCAGATCGTCGAGGCGATGCTGGCGGATGGTCGCGACTACCTGAACGGGGCGCAATTCAGCGTGGCCGATGCCTATCTGTTCGTGGTTACCAACTGGGCCAATTTCCTGGGCCTGTCGCTGGACGCGGTGCCCAACCTCAAGGCGCTGGTCGCCCGTGTGGCCGAGCGCCCCGCGACCCGCGCGGCGATGCAGGCCGAGGGGCTGTTGGGATGAGCATGACGACCGAAGAGGCGCCCTTTGCCGCCGTTCAGGCGGTGATCGGGACCTATTTCGACGGGCTGCACCATGCCGACAGCATCCGCTTGCGGCAGGTCTTTCACCCGCAGGCGATCTATGCCTGTGCCAGCGGCGGCGACTGGCTCTATCGCGATATGGAGACCTATTTCGCGGTGGTCGACCAGCGGGTGTCGCCCGCCAGCAAGGGCGAGGCGCGGCGGGATCGTATCCAGTCGATCGACTTTGCCGGGCCGGATACGGCGCGGGCGGTGGTGAACTGCGCCATCGGTGACAGCTATTTCACCGATTTCCTGACCTTCGTGCGGCAGAACGGACGCTGGCAGATCCTGGCCAAGGTGTTCCATTCGGAACCGCTTTAACCCGATCCGGCGCGCGACCCGCCGCGCGCCGGACGCTTGATTGTGAAAGGACACGAACCCGGCATGCCGTATGTCAACATCAAGATAACCCGCGAGGGTGCCACGCCCGCGCAGAAAGCCGAACTGATCGCGGGTGTCACCGACCTGTTGAAACAGGTGCTGAACAAGGATCCCGAGACCACATTTGTCGTCATTGACGAGGTCGAGATGGATCATTGGGGGATCGGCGGTCTGCCGGTTGCCGAATACCGCAGGCGCAAGGCCGACTGAACCCGCTTCTCCGCCTCGTGTTCGCCGGGGCGGAGAAATGCCTGCACGAGACAAAGCCTCTGGCAGGATGGACGCCTTTGCAGTACTCTGTTTCCAGATCCGGCACGAACCGGACATCAAGACCCCGAACAGGGGCGCGAACGAGGCAGCAAGCGGCAGTGGTGTCATGACCGAGATGGTATATGGCGCGGTCCCCGAGCGGGGCGGCGAACCGATTCTTCCCAAATGGTGGCGGACACTCGACAAATGGTCGATGTCCTGCGTGCTGATCCTGTTCGGGATCGGGCTGCTGCTGGGCCTTGCGGCCTCGCCGCCGCTGGCCGCGCGCAACGGGTTTGAGCCCTTCCACTACGTGCAAAGGCAGGCATTTTTCGGGGGGCTGGCCATCGTGGCGATGCTGTTAACCTCGATGATGTCGCCGGTGCTGGTGCGCCGCCTTGCGGTGCTGGGCTTTCTGGGTGCCTTCGTGGCGCTGGCGCTGTTGCCGATCTTTGGCACCGATTTCGGCAAGGGCGCGGTGCGCTGGTATTCGCTGGGCTTCGCCTCGGTGCAGCCTTCCGAGTTTCTCAAGCCCGGTTTCATGGTGGTCGCGGCATGGCTGTTTGCTGCCTCGCAGGAAATCAACGGCCCGCCGGGGCGGCTGTGGTCCTTTGCGCTCTGCGTGGCGATCGTGCTGATGCTGGTGATGCAGCCTGATTTCGGACAGGCCTGTCTGGTGCTGTTCGGCTGGGGGGTGATGTATTTCGTGGCCGGAGCGCCGATGCTGTTGCTGATGGCGATGGCCGGCGTGGTCGTGCTGGGAGGCATGATCGCCTATTCCAGTTCCGAGCATTTTTCCCGCCGCATCGACGGGTTTCTGAACCCCGATGTCGATCCCACAACCCAGCTGGGCTATGCCAGCAATGCCATCCGCGAGGGCGGGTTGTTCGGTGTCGGTGTTGGCGAGGGTCAGGTGAAATGGTCGCTGCCCGATGCTCATACCGATTTCATCATCGCGGTGGCGGCCGAGGAATACGGGCTGGTTCTGGTTCTGATCATCATCGCGCTCTATGCCTCGATCGTTGTACGTTCGCTGTTGCGGCTGATGCGTGAACGGGACATGTTCCTGCGCCTTGCGGGTACCGGGCTGGCCTGTACCTTTGGCGTGCAGGCGATGATCAACATGGGCGTCGCGGTGCGTCTGCTGCCGGCCAAGGGCATGACCTTGCCGTTCGTCAGCTACGGCGGCTCGTCGCTCATCGCGGGCGGTATTGCGGTGGGCATGCTTCTGTGTTTCACCCGCACCCGCCCGCAAGGAGAGCTTGGCGATCTGTTGCGCGGGCGCGGATAGACAGGCGGTTGGGATGACGCGGAAATACCTGATGATCGCGGCGGGTGGGACCGGGGGGCACATGTTCCCCGCCCAGGCCCTGGCCGAGGCGATGTTACGCAAGGGCTGGCGGGTGCGCCTGTCCACCGACGCCCGTGGTGCACGCTATACCGGGGGGTTCCCGCACACCACCGAGATCACGCAAGTGTCCAGCGCGACCTTCGCCCGTGGCGGGGTTCTGGCCAAGGCGATGGTGGCGCCCCGCATCGCGGCGGGTATCGCGTCGACTGCGATGCAGATGCGGCGCGACCGCCCCGACGTGGTGGTGGGGTTCGGCGGTTACCCTTCGATCCCGGCGCTGGCTGCGGCAACGCTGCTCAGGCTGCCGCGCATGATCCATGAACAGAACGGCGTGCTGGGCCGGGTCAACCAGGTGTTTGCCCGCCGGGTTGCCTGTGTTGCCTGCGGTGTCTGGCCCACCGACCTGCCCGAGGGCGCCCAGGGCGTACATGTGGGCAATCCTGTTCGGGCCGCCGTGCTTGAACGCGCCGGGGCTGCCTATATCCCGCCCGGTCCCTATCCGATGTCGATCCTGGTTATGGGGGGCAGCCAGGGCGCCCGCATCCTGAGCGATGTGGTGCCCGGCGCCATCGCGGCCCTGCCCGAGGCGTTGCGCCAGCATATCCGAATTGCCCATCAGGCCCGCGACGAGGATGGCGCGCGGGTGAGTGAGTTTTATGCCGCCCATGGTATCGACGCCGAGGTCGAACCCTTCTTTCACGATGTGCCCCGGCGGATGTCCGAGGCGCAGCTGGTGATCAGCCGCGCGGGCGCCTCGAGCGTTGCCGATATCAGCGTGATCGGGCGACCCTCGATCCTGATCCCCTATGCGGCGGCCACAGGCGACCACCAGACCGCCAATGCCCGCGCGCTGACCGGCGCCAATGCGGCGATCCTGATCCCCGAGCGTGCCCTTGACAGCGCCGCGCTGGCAGAGCAGATCGTGGCGGTTCTGACCAACCCGGACGCGGCGCTGCAAATGGCCAACGCGGCGCTGTCCGCCGGCGCCCCCGATGCGACCGAACGCCTGGTCGGACTGGTCGAACAGCTGGCCGAGAAGGAGACGCCATGACCCCCGCCACCAAACTGCCGCAGGATGTCGGCCCGATCCATTTTGTCGGCATCGGCGGGATCGGCATGTCGGGCATCGCAGAGGTGCTCTTGAACCTGGGGTACCGGGTGCAGGGGTCCGACCTCAAGGGCTCGAAGATCACCGAGCGACTGGCTGGGCTGGGCGCCGAGATTTTCGAAGGCCAGAGTGCCGCGAACCTGGACGGGGCCGCCGTGGTGGTGATCTCGTCCGCGATCAAGCCGGGCAATCCGGAACTCGACGGCGCCCGCGCGCAGGGCCTGCCGGTTGTGCGCCGTGCCGACATGCTGGCCGAGCTGATGCGGCTGAAATCGAACATCGCCATCGCCGGTACACATGGCAAGACCACCACGACCACCATGATGGCGGAACTGATGGTGGCGGGCGGGTTTGATCCGACCGTCATCAATGGCGGCATCATCCATGCCTATGGCTCGAACGCGCGGATGGGGCAGGGCGAATGGATGGTGGTCGAGGCCGACGAGAGTGACGGCTCTTTCAACCGGCTGCCGGCAACGGTGGCCATCGTCACCAATATCGACCCCGAGCATATGGAGCACTGGGGTTCGATCGAAGGGCTGCGGCAGGGGTTCTATGACTTTGTCTCGAACATTCCGTTCTATGGTATCGCCGTCTGCTGCACCGATCATGCCGAGGTACAATCTCTGGTGGGCCGGATCACCGACCGCCGCGTGCGCACCTATGGGTTCAATGCCCAGGCCGACGTGCGCGCGATCAACCTGACCTACAAGGGCGGGGTGGCGCATTTCGACATCCAGCTTCAGCACGAAGAGATGGTGATCGAGGGCTGCACCCTGCCGATGCCGGGCGATCACAACGTGTCGAACGCGCTGAGTGCGGTGGCCGTGGCCCGCCATCTTGGCATGAAGGCCGACGAGATCCGCGCGGCGCTGGCCGCCTTTGGTGGCGTCAACCGCCGCTTTACCAAGGTGGGCGAGGTGAACGGCGTCACCATCATCGACGATTACGGCCATCACCCGGTCGAGATCGCCGCCGTGCTGAAAGCGGCGCGCCAGGCCAGCGAGGGCCGGGTCATCGCCGTGCATCAGCCGCACCGCTATTCGCGCCTGTCCAACCTGTTCGACGATTTCTGCGCCTGTTTCAACGAGGCCGATGTGGTTGCCATTGCCGAGGTCTATGCCGCGGGCGAGACGCCGATCGCCGGCGCCGACCGCGACTCGCTGGTCGCCGGGCTGATCCGGCATGGCCATCGCCATGCCCGCGCCATCCTCAGCGAGGATGACCTGGAACGGCTGGTGCGCGAACAGGCACGTCCGGGCGACATGGTGGTCTGTCTGGGTGCCGGCACGATCAGCGCTTGGGCCAACGGCCTGCCCGATCGGCTGAAGGGATAGGCCCGCGCCCGCGCCGCTCATGCGGCGACGGGTCGGGCTGTCATTCTCCTAATGCACTGTAGGGTAGGGACCGGACCGGCAGGAACGGGCCGGTAGAGCGCAGGAGAGAGGATCATGGCCGCGCCACTGAAACGACGGATCGGATTGGGCCTGCTGACCGCCTATGGCATCGGTGTCATGGTGGGCGCGGGAATATATGTTCTGGTGGGTGCCGTGGCGGGCGATGCCGGTGTCTGGGCGCCGATCGCTTTTCTCTTGGCCGGTCTCATTGCGGCGCCCACCGCGCTCAGCTATGCCGAGTTTTCCACCCGCCTGCCCGAGGCGGCGGGCGAGGCCGCCTATGTGGGAACCGGACTGAACAGCCAATCTCTGGCGCTGTTGGTGGGTCTTGCCGTTGTGGTGGCGGGCACGGTTTCGGCCGGGGCGGTGCTGCGCGGCGGGGTCGGCTATCTGACCGCCGTGACCGAGATCGACCCGGTCTGGGCGATGATCGGCATCGGCGGCGCGCTGACGCTGGTGGCCATCGTCGGCGTGCTGGAAAGCCTGGCGCTGGCGGCGGTGTTCACCGTGGTCGAACTGGCCGGGCTGGCGCTGGTGGTCTGGGCCGGGCTGGGGGCCGACCCCTCGCCCGACTGGGTCGTCCCGGCGCCGCCGGTCTGGACCGGCATCGGGCTGGGCGGCGTTCTGGCTTTCTTCGCCTTCATCGGTTTCGAGGATATCGTCAACATGGCCGAAGAGGTCGAGGCGCCCGAGCGTACCCTTCCGCGCGCCATCCTGATCTCGCTGGTGGTGACCTCGGTGCTTTATGCGCTGGTGGCCTGGGCGGCGGTGCGCGCGGTGCCGCTGGCGGAGTTGGGTCAATCCGAAAGCCCGCTGGCGCTGGTCTGGCAACATGGGCGCGGCAGCGGCGCGGGCTTTCTGTCGGCCATCGCGGTGTTTGCGGCTCTGAACGGCATCCTGGCGCAGATCGTCATGGCCACCCGCGTGCTTTACGGCCTGGGCGGGCGCAACCCGGCGCTGGCGCTCTTTCACAATGCCCATCCGCGGTTCGGCACGCCGGTGCTGGCAACGATCATGGTGGGGGCGGCGGTGATCTTTTGCGCGCTCTATGTGCCGGTCGAGACGCTGGCCGAGACCACCTCCTCGATCCTGCTGGCGGTGTTTGCACTGGTCAACGGCGCCTTGATCGTCCAAAAAAGACGCGCGCCCGAGGCGCGGTTCCGCGTTCCGATGGTGGTACCCGTTCTGGGGCTGGTGCTGTCGTTGGGGGCGCTGTCGGTTGCGGTAAGGGGAATTCTATGAGCTGGACAATCCTGTTGGGGGCCTTGTGGGTGATCGCCGCGACCGTGGTCGCGCTTTTGCCCATGCGCCGCCAATATGCGCCGGGGCTGATGCTGTTGATCCTGGCGCCGGCGCTGATCGTCGCCATCGGGTATGAGCACGGTCTGCTGGCCGCCTTGCTGGCGCTGGCGGGATTTGTGTCGATGTTCCGCAACCCACTGCGCTATTTGTGGCGCAAGGCCTTTGGTCCGGCGGAGCGCGCCGAATGACCCTGTCGCTGATCCTTGCCTGTCTCTGGGCGGTGGCCGCCAATGTGCTGGCGATGCTGCCCAGCCGTGATCACCACTGGCGCCGCGCCTATGCGCTGATCGCGCTGGGCATCCCGCTGCTGGGCTATGTGACCTATGAGAACGGCCCATGGATCGGGCTGGTGGTGCTGGCGGCGGGCATGTCGGTGCTGCGCTGGCCTGTCATCTATCTGGGGCGCTGGCTGCGGCGACCGCGCGCCTGACCGGGATGGAGGCCGAATTTGCCATACCGCTTGCGCTTCTGGCCCTTGGACTGGTGGTGGGAGCGTTCCTGGCCCGGATCGGCGCCGCCCTCTGGGCCTTGTTGGGGGCGTTGCTTGCAGCGATTGCTGTCTGGCTGCTGATCTTTCAGTCGCAACGGTTCGGATGGGAGGGGATGGGCCCCGGCATCGTCGCCATGCTGTTCTGCGCGCCACTGGGGCTGGGCCTGCTGCTGGGCGCCGGGGTCGGATGCCTGAGGCGCCGTAGCGATGGATAATCTGCTGCTCTATGTCGTGCCCACGCTGCTGGGGCTGGGGGGCGCCTATCTGGGGCGCCGGCTGGCCCGCGCCGGTGGCTGGCGCCGGGTGCTCAGCCTTGCGATGATCGCCAGCGGCGCATTGGCGGGGCTGATGCTCTATGCTCAGAGCCTCGATGACCCCTGGGCCGCAATCGGCGTTGCGGCGCTGTCGGCGCTGGGGCTGGGTCCGGTGATCCTGGGTCTTGTGCTGGGGGGATTTGTCGGCTGGGTCGGTTGGCGCCGCGGCGGCTGAGCTTTGGCGTTGTCCCGACCGGTGCTTCCGGGTTACATCCCCCCGACGTGACGAAAAGACGGGCGGACATGATCGACACAAGCGCAATTCGCGGTAAGCTGACGCCGAACCGGGACCTGTCCGAGCTGACCTGGCTCAGGGTGGGTGGGCCGGCGGACTGGCTGTTCCAGCCCGCCGATATCGCCGATCTGCAAGCTTTCCTGCGCATGCTGCCTGCCGAAGTGGCAGTGTTCCCCATGGGGGTCGGATCGAACCTGATCGTGCGGGATGGCGGTTTGCGCGCGGTGGTGATCCGGCTTGGGCGCGGCTTTAACGCAATCGAAGTGGCGGGGGATACAGTCACCGCCGGGGCCGCCGCGCTGGATGCGCATGTGGCCCGGCGAGCGGCGGATGCGGGCGTTGATCTGACCTTTCTGCGCACCATTCCCGGTTCCATTGGCGGGGCGGTGCGGATGAACGCGGGCTGCTATGGCAGCTACACGGCGGATGTGTTCCGCTCGGCCCAGGTGGTGCTGCGCTCGGGTGAGCTGGTGACGCTGGGGTCAGCCGATCTCAACTTTCGCTATCGGCAGAGCGACCTGCCCGAGGGCGCGGTGCTGGTCTCGGCCAGTCTGCAAGGCACTCCGGGCGACCCCGAGGCACTGCATGCCCGGATGCAGGCGCAGCTGGACAAGCGCGACCAGACCCAGCCCACCAGGGAACGCAGCGCCGGGTCTACCTTTCGCAATCCGGCCGGGTTCTCCTCGACCGGGCAGGCGGACGATATCCATGATCTGAAGGCGTGGAAGGTGATCGACGATGCCGGTATGCGCGGCGCCCGGCGCGGCGGCGCGCAGATGAGCGAGATGCATTCGAATTTCCTGATCAACACCGGTGGCGCCACGGCGGCGGATCTCGAAGGTCTGGGCGAAGAGGTGCGAAAAAAGGTTTACGACACCAGCGGCATAACGTTAGAGTGGGAAATCATGCGGGTCGGAGATCCGTAAGACGGCTAACATCCCGAAACCGCGAACCCTTTCAGGCCAAAACAGGGGGCGGAGTCCGGGGCAAAAAGCGGGTCGCCAAATAAGGCCCGGATGACATAGAGGCACTGAATTGGGTATGTCGAGCAGGACAAACCCCAAGGTGGCGGTATTGATGGGCGGACCCTCGGCCGAGCGCGAGGTCTCGCTTGTATCGGGGCGTGAATGCGCCGCCGCCCTGCGGGGAGAAGGTTTCGAGGTGGTGGAGCTGGATGCCGGCCCCGACCTCTGCGACCGGTTGCGCGCGATCGCGCCCGATGTCGTCTTTAACGCATTGCATGGTCGCTGGGGCGAGGACGGCTGCGTTCAGGGCCTGCTGGAATGGCTGCGCATCCCCTATACCAGCTCGGGTGTTCTGGCCTCGGCCCTGGCGATGGATAAGGAGCGCAGCAAGGAAGCCTATCGCGCCGCCGGACTGCCGGTCGCCGCCAGCCTGCTGGCCGAGCGTGGCGCCATCGAGGCGGCCCATCTGATGCAACCGCCCTATGTGGTCAAACCCTATAACGAAGGCAGCTCGGTCGGCGTCTATATCGTGACCGAGGCGGCGAATGGTCCGCCGGTCCTGGCGCCGGACCTGCCTGCGACCCTGATGGTCGAGGAATATGTGCCGGGTCGCGAGTTGTCGACCACCGTGCTGGGCGACCGGGCGCTGAGTGTGACCGATATCCTGACCGATGGCTGGTATGACTATCATGCCAAATACAGCCCCGGCGGATCTCGCCATGTGATCCCCGCTGACCTACCGCGTGAAATCTTCGAACTGTGCCTGGACTATGCCCTGCGCGCGCACAAGGCGCTGGGCTGCCGTGGTCTCAGCCGGACCGATTTCCGCTGGGACGAAAGCCGGGGCGCCGATGGGCTGTTCCTGCTGGAGACCAATACGCAACCGGGCATGACGCCCACCTCGCTGGCGCCCGAACAGGCGATTGCCGCTGGCATGACGTTCGGCCAGCTCTGCGCCTGGATGGTGGAGGATGCCTCGTGCGATCGCTGAGCCGCTTCCTGCTGCCGGTCCGGTTCCATCCACAACTGCCTGCCGGGCAGGACGCCGCCTTTGACAGCGGCGCGGGCGATGCAGCACCTTTGGCCAGCGCCCTGCGGCTGGATGGGTTGTCGCGGCTGAAACCGGCGCCCAAACGCTCGGACCCCGCGCCGTCGCGGCTGAGCTACCGGGTTCAGCGCTGGATGCTGACACCGGGCATCCGTCTTGGCCTGCGGATCGGGGTGCCGTTCTGCCTGGTCTTTGCGCTGGGCAGTGCGTTTCTGGCCAGCGAACAGCGGCGCGATGCGCTCAATGCCTTTGTCGCCGATATTCGCGCCTCGATTCAGGAGCGTCCCGAATTCATGGTCAACCTGATGGCCATCGACGGTGCCGGAACGCATCTGGCGGCAGATATTCGCGAGGTGGTGCCGATCGACTTTCCGATCAGTTCGTTCGAACTGGATGTCGAGCAAATCCGTGAGGTGATCGCGGGGCTGGACCCGGTCAAGAGCGCCACGGTGCGCATCCGTCCCGGCGGCGTGTTGCAGGTCGACGTGGTCGAGCGGCGACCGGCGGTCGTCTGGCGCACCCGTGCCGGTGTCGAGATGCTCGACGAGACCGGCGCCCATGTGGATGACCTGCCGGAACGGGGGGCTCGCCCCGACCTGCCGCTGATCGCGGGCGAGGGGGCCGATGCCAATGTCGCCGAAGCGCTGCGCCTGATCCAGACCGCCCAGCCGCTGGGCGACCGGTTGCGCGGCCTGGTCTGGGTGGGCGAACGGCGTTGGGATCTGGTGCTGGACCGGGGGCAGGCGATCCAGTTGCCCGCCAAGCGCCCGGTGCAGGCGCTGGAACGGGTGCTGGCGGTGAACGAAGTGCAGGAATTGCTGGATCGCGACATCGCGGTCGTGGACATGCGGCTGGGCACACGCCCCACGATCCGCATGACCGAGGCGGCCTCGGCCGAGTGGTTGCGGGTCAGGAATACGGGCGGAAACGGGCAGTAAGACAGATGATGACGGATCTTTATCAGTCGCAGCGGGCAATGCGTCAGATGCGCCAACAGGCGATACAGCGGGGCGTGGTGGCCATCCTGGATGTGGGCAGTTCCAAGATTTCCTGCCTGATCCTGCGCTTTGACGGCAGCAGCCGCCTGTCTGATGACAGCGCCATCGGCTCGATGGCGGGCCAGACCGGGTTCCGGGTGATCGGCGCCGCCACCACCCGTTCACGCGGGGTGCAGTTCGGCGAGATCACCGCCATGCAGGAGACCGAGCGCGCGATCCGCACCGCATTGCAGGCGGCGCAGAAGATGGCCGATATCCGGGTCGATCACGTGATCGCCTGTTTCTCGGGGGCGAACCCGCGCTCCTATGGGCTGGATGCCAAGGTTGAACTGGAAACCCAGGTGGTGACCGAGGCCGAGATCGGCCGGGTGCTGAATGCCTGTGAGGTGCCCGAATACGGCGCCGGGCGCGAGGTGCTGCATGCGCAGCCGGTGAACTTCGCGCTCGACAACCGCTCGGGCCTGATCGACCCGCGCGGGCAACTGGGTCAGAGCCTGGCGGTGGACATGCATATGCTGACGGTGGACGCCACCGCGATCCGCAACCTGGCCCATTGCATCAAGCGGTGTGACCTGGAACTGGCCGGCGTCGCCAACTCGGCCTATGTTTCAGGTGTTTCGGCGCTGGTCGAGGACGAGCAGGAACTGGGGGCCGCCTGTATCGACATGGGCGGCGGCACCACGAGCATTTCGATCTTTCTCAAGAAACACATGATCTATGCCGATTGCGTGCGCATGGGCGGCGATCACGTGACCGGCGATATCTCGATGGGGCTGGGCGTGCCCACCGCCAACGCCGAGCGGATCAAGACCTTTTCCGGCGGCGTGCATGCCACCGGCGCCGATGACCGCGAGATGATCGACATCGGCGGCGATACCGGCGACTGGGAGCATGACCGCCGCACCGTCAGCCGGGCCGAGCTGATCGGCATCATGCGGCCGCGGGTCGAAGAAATCCTTGAGGAGGTGCGGGCGCGGCTGGATGCGGCCGGGTTCGAACATCTGCCAAGCCAGCAGATCGTGCTGACTGGCGGAGGCAGCCAGATCATGGGGCTTGATGGGCTGGCCAGCCGCATTCTAGGACAGCGCGTGCGCCTGGGCCGTCCCTTGCGGGTGCATGGCCTGCCGCAATCGGCCACCGGGCCGGGGTTTTCCTCGGTGGTGGGGTTGAGTCTGTTTGCCGCCCACCCGCAGGACGAATGGTGGGATTTCGAGGTCCCGGTCGACCGCTATCCCGCGCGCTCGTTGCGTCGGGCGGTCAAGTGGTTCCGCGATAACTGGTAGGGCGGTCGTTCGGCGAATGGGATAGGGCGATGACCGAGATACGATCACATACCGGACTGCGCGGGATTGCGGCGCTTCTGGTGGTCATCTTCCATTTTCGCGATGATCTTCATGGTTTTGCCGACCCCGACGGGTACACAGGTTTTTTTGCAACCTCGTACGTCTTCGTCGATCTGTTCTTTGTCCTGAGCGGCTTTATCCTCGCTCTTGTCTATGATGAGAGTTTCGAGCGGGGGGTGAACCAAGGCACCTATGCTCGCTTTCTTGTCTTTCGCCTTGCACGGATTTATCCGCTGCACCTGCTGACGCTTGCGATCATGGTCGCGCTGACGATCCGGTCCGACCCAGGGGCCATGGCAAGTCAATGGCCAGATCTGGTGCAGAACCTGACGTTGACGCAGGCTTGGGGGTTTGTTGACCGCTTTGTGTTCAACTATCCGTCTTGGTCGATTTCTGCCGAATGGATGGCCTATATTTGTTTTCCTTTTTTTCTGACCATGTCACGACGGATGGTTCCGGCGCTGCTTCTGTTGGCATCGGTTTCGCTCTGCCTCGGCTATCTGTGGGTGACGGGGAACGATCTGGCACTGAACGAACGCCTTAGTCTGCTGCGCGGTTTGCCAGCCTTTGCGGTCGGGCTCTTACTGTTTCGTCTGCGCGACACGTTCGCCGCCATGTCCGGTGGCTTGCTTTCGGTGGCGCAGATGGTCTTGGTCGTGAGCGTCTTGCTGATGCTGCATCGGGGCAACGATACGGTGCTTCTGGTTGTCTGTTTCGCGTTGATGGTCGGAGCCACCTGGCAGGATCGCGGTATCCTCTCGTTGGTTCTAAGCGGGCGGCTGGCCGTTTTGTTGGGACTATGGTCCTACTCCATATACATGCTGCATGTGCCGGTGCGCCATGTCATGTACTCGCTCTTTCCAAAGTTTGCCGGGTTCCCGGCGACAGATTGGGGTGGGGTCCCGTTTTTCTTGACCTGTCTGCTCGGGACGCTCGCCGTGTCGGCAGCCTCTTATCGCTATTTTGAGGCGCCGATGCGACGCCAGTGCAGAAATCTGTATGGGAGGCGTCAAGTAGCCTAAGGATTCCTTGATTTTTCAAAGTCTTGATTGTAGTTTGCCCGCAAAAGACAAAAATAGGCGGCAGAGCAGCCCCCAGATAAGTTTGCTAAGTAGCGTGCGCGAGCACGCTTTCCGCGCGCGGCGAGAGCGACGGCGCGTGAGGAGTGTATCCTTTGCGGCGATCCACCAAATATAGCCAATCTCCACCACAGAACGGGAAAGACGGCAAATTTCTGCCCATATTTTGTGGCTTTTTTGCGATTTGGGCGTGACGAGCCGTCGCAATATCAGTAGGATTATCTGTGGATAGGTAAGAAAAATCCCGTGTAAGGCGGGGGTAAAACAGGCGGACAGAGCATGACATTGAACCTTTCGATGCCCGGACAGGATGAGTTGAAGCCGCGGATCACCGTTTTCGGGGTCGGGGGCGCTGGCGGCAATGCCGTCAACAACATGATTGAAAAACAGCTGGAAGGCGTCGATTTCGTCGTCGCCAATACCGACGCGCAGGCCCTACAGCAGAGCCATGCGCCCTCGCGCATCCAGCTGGGTGTCAAGGTGACCGAAGGGTTGGGCGCCGGAGCGCGAGCCACAGTGGGCGCCGCTGCCGCCGAAGAAAGCATCGAGCAGATCGTCGACCACCTGGCCGGGGCGCATATGTGCTTCATCACCGCTGGCATGGGTGGCGGCACCGGCACCGGCGCCGCTCCGATCATCGCGCAGGCCGCGCGGGAACTGGGTGTGCTCACCGTGGGCGTGGTGACCAAGCCGTTCCAGTTCGAAGGCGCAAAGCGCATGCGTCAGGCTGAGGATGGTGTCGACGCGCTGCAAAAGGTGGTCGACACGCTGATCATCATTCCGAACCAGAACCTGTTCCGCCTTGCCAACGAAAAGACCACCTTTACCGAAGCCTTCAGCATGGCCGACGACGTACTCTATCAAGGCGTCAAGGGCGTGACCGACCTGATGGTGCGCCCGGGCCTGATCAACCTCGACTTTGCCGACGTTCGCGCCGTGATGGACGAGATGGGCAAGGCGATGATGGGCACCGGCGAGGCCGCAGGCGAGGACCGCGCCGTGCAGGCCGCCGAAAAGGCGATTGCCAACCCGCTGTTGGATGAAATCAGCCTGAACGGCGCTAAGGGCGTGTTGATCAACATCACCGGCGGCCATGACCTGACTCTGTTCGAACTGGACGAGGCGGCCAATATCATTCGCGAGAAGGTCGACCCTGACGCCAATATCATCGTTGGCTCGACCTTGGATACCTCGATGGACGGCGCAATGCGGGTGTCGGTCGTTGCGACCGGCATCGACGCGGTGGATGTGCAACATGATATGCCTGTACCGCGCCGTCCAATGAATGCGCCGCTCAAGCATCGGGTGGCTGCTGAAGAAAAGCCTGCGCCGCTGACATTGGAACAGCCTGCTGCCGAGGAACCCGTGGCGCTTGTCGCCGAGGAACCAAGCCTTTTCGAAGGCATGGATGTCGAGCAAGTCGCTGCCCATGACCTGGGAGAAGATATCCTGGATACAAGCGACGAGCCGGAGCTGCTGGACGATGACGGTTTGCCGCCGCCGGCCTATCAGCCCCAGGTGCCCGCGTTCCAACCGCGTGCCTATGTCGAGGAAGAAGAAGCAGCGGTCGAGAGTTTTGTTGCACCGCGCGCTTCCGCACCCGGCACACCTTCGCCCGAGGCGATGCGCCGGCTTCAGGCCGCGGCGCAAAAAGTACCGCCGGCAGCGCCTCAGCAGGTGCAACGGGCACCGTTGCAGCCAGCCGGAGAGAAGCCCCGTTTCGGCTTCAACCGGTTGATCGACCGGATGACCGGACACGCACCGGATACGCCTGCCGAACGAGGCGCCGCACCAGCGCGAAAGCAGCCGGTAATGCGCCCGAGTGACGCAACGGCACCCGCGCATTCCGAGGTGGACCCTGATCAAGAGCGGATCGAAATTCCCGCCTTCCTGCGCCGTCAAGCCAACTGATAGCGGTCACAAGTAGAGCAAGCAAGGCCGCCTGAGGGCGGCCTTTTTACGTTACATATCAGCACGTTGAACTCTCGAAGGCGGGGTTCCGCCTATCCGATTTCCGCATGTTTCAAACCGTTACAAAGATTGAGTTGAGCCCTGAGCGAGGCTCACTTACCTGATGGTCAACACAGCTCCTTGAGGCTGTAGGCAACCGTCAGAGGCCTATCTTGCAACATACGCTGAAATCCTCGGTCACCTTCCAGGGCATCGGTCTGCATGGGGGCAAACCCGTCCGCATGACCCTTCGCCCAGCCGCAGCCGGATACGGCATCTGGTTCAAACGGACGGATATCGAGATCGGCGATGCGATGATCCCCGCGATCTATGATCTGGTCGACCGCACCCCGCTGTGCACCCGTCTGGTGAACGCCGCCGGAGTGTCGGTCTCGACGGTTGAACACATCATGGCCGCACTTGCGGGTTGCGGCGTGCATAATGCCCTGATCGAGTTGGACGGGCCTGAAGTGCCGATTATGGATGGGTCCGCGGTCGACTTCGTGCGCGGTATCATGTCGCGCGGCGTGCGGCAGCAGGCCTCTCCCGTTTTGGCTTATGAAGTGCTGAAGACCCTTACCGTCGAAAAGGACGGTGCGCGCGCGACGCTGATGCCGTCGGATGGGCTGGAGATCGAATTCGCCATTGATTTCGAGGATGCCGCCATCGGTCGCCAGACCCGCCGCATGGATATGCGCAACGGCAGCTTTGCACGCGAACTGAGCGACAGCCGTACCTTTTGTCGACGCGGCGATGTGGAGGCTATGCGCGCCAACGGTCTGGCTTTGGGTGGCACTCTCGAAAACGCGGTGGTTGTCGACGGCGATGAAATCCTGACGCCAGGGGGGCTGCGTCACGCCGATGAAGCGGTGCGTCACAAGATGCTCGATGCGCTGGGCGATCTCTACATGGCAGGGGGGCCGATTCTGGGCCGCTATGTCGGTGAGAAGGCCGGGCACGCCCTGACCAACGCCCTGCTGAGGGCATTGTTTGAAACGCCGGGCGCAGTTCGTCCTGTCCTGTGTACCCCGGAACAGGCAGCGCGCCTGCCCGGACAAGGACTGGTCTGGGCTGAAATCCCCAGGGTTGCCTGAAACAGCCCAGATACACCCAGCACTTACCTCTGATCGCCCGGCCTCGTGCCGGGCGATGCTTATAAGGCGTTTTGCAGCGGAATTTAATGTGCTAGACCAAGGCCCAAACGGGGGATACACCTCGCACGCAAGACGACAAGGACTAGCGGTATGATTGGCAGCAGGGCAGGTACCAGACTGGTTGGCGCACTTCTTTTGGCGACGTTCCTGGCGGCCTGCGACGGCGGTGGTTTTCGCACCGCGGCGGACCGCAGCCAGAATCTGGACGGCTATACGCCGGAACAGATATTCGAGCGCGGCGAATATGAGCTGTCGGTCAAGCGGACCGACGACGCGGCCTATTACTTTTCCGAGGTCGAGCGGCTTTATCCCTATTCCAACTGGGCCAAGCGCGCGCTGATCATGCAGGCCTTTGCCTATCATTCCGGCAAGGATTATCCCGAAAGCCGTGCCGCCGCGCAGCGTTACATCGACTTCTACCCGGCGGACGAGGACGCGGCCTATGCCCAGTATCTGCTGGCGCTCAGCTATTACGACCAGATCGACGAGGTCGGGCGCGACCAGGGCCTGACATTTCAGGCGTTGCAGGCGCTGCGCACGGTGATCGAGGTCTATCCCGACAGTGAATATGCCACTTCGGCGATCCTGAAATTCGATCTGGCCTTCGACCATCTTGCCGCCAAGGAGATGGAGATCGGCCGCTATTACCTGCGCCGCCAGCATTATTCGGCGGCGATCAACCGGTTCCGCGTTGTGGTCGAGGACTTCCAGACCACGACCCACACCGCCGAGGCGCTGCACCGCCTGGTCGAGGCATATCTGTCTCTGGGTTTGGTGGAAGAGGCGCAGACGGCTGGCGCGATCCTGGGTCACAACTACCAATCCTCGGAATGGTACGAGGCGAGCTACAAGCTCTTGACCGCGCGCGGGCTGAAGATGCGCGATGTCGGCAACAACTGGCTGAGCCAGATTTACCGGCAGTCGATCAAGGGGCAGTGGTTGTAACAGGGCGACGGGCCATCGGCCCGTCCTGCGGAGCTTACGATGCTGCGGGCGCTTGAAATCCGGGACATGCTGATCATCGACAGGCTGGAGTTGGACTTCCGGCCCGGTCTCAACGTGCTGACCGGCGAGACCGGGGCGGGCAAGTCGATCCTGCTCGACAGCCTGGGCTTTGTGCTGGGCTGGCGGGGCCGGGCCGAACTGGTGCGCCAAGGTGCCGAGCAGGGCGAGGTCATCGCCGAGTTCGATCTGGTCCCCGGGCACCCAGTGCATGCGGTACTGGCCGAGGCCGGTCTGCCCGGCGGTGACACGCTGCTGATGCGCCGGGTCAACACCGCCGACGGGCGCAAGACCGCCTGGGTCAACGACCGCCGCTGTTCCGGCGAGGTGCTGCGGGCGCTTTCCGAGACGTTGATCGAGCTGCATGGCCAGCATGACGACCGCGGCCTGCTGAACCCGCGCGGCCACCGGGCGATGCTGGACACATATGCCGGTCTGACGGCCGAGCTTGAGGCGGTTCGCGCGGCCTGGTCCGCACAGTCCAAGGCCCGCAAGACAGTGGCGGCCACCGAGGCGGCGCTGGAGGCGGTACGCGCCGAAGAGGAATATCTGCGCCACGCGGTCGGAGAACTCGACACGCTCGACCCGCAACCGGGAGAAGAGGCCGAGTTGGACGCCCGCCGCCGCCTGATGCAGGGGGCCGAACGTATCCGCGACGATGTCGCCCGCGCCTTTGCCCTGATCGGCAGCGATGGGGCCGAGGGCGCCATGAGCGACGCGATCCGCTGGCTCGACGGGATCGCCGACAGGGCCGAGGGTCGGCTGGAGACCGCCGTTGCGGCGCTGGGCCGGGCGCTAATCGAGCTGGGAGAGGCGCAGTCGGGGGTCGAGGACTGTCTGGACGCGCTCCAGTTCAATCCGGCGGAGCTGGAAGAACTGGAGGAACGTCTGTTCGCGATCCGGGCGCTGGCGCGCAAGCATGGCGTCGCCCCGGACGAGTTGGGTCCGTTTGCAGACACCCTGCGCGGCAAGCTGGCGGCACTGGATGCGGGCGATGCCGATCTGGCGGCGCAACGCGCGGCGCTGGCCAAGGCCGAGGCCGCCTATGAGGCGGCGGCGACGGCGCTGTCGCAGGCCCGCCAGGCCTCGGCCGGGGAACTGGACGCGGCGGTGATGCATGAGCTGGCCCCGCTCAAGATGGAGCGCGCGGTGTTTCAGACCCGGATCACCGAGGGCGAGCCCGGCCCCGAGGGGCGTGACGTGGTCGCCTTCGAGGTGGCCACCAATCCCGGCGCGCCCGCCGGGCCGCTGAACCGCATCGCCTCGGGCGGCGAACTCAGCCGCTTTCTGCTGGCGCTCAAGGTCTGTCTGCGCGGCGATGATGGCGGCAAGACGATGATCTTTGACGAGATCGACCGGGGCGTCGGCGGCGCCACCGCCGATGCGGTGGGCCGGCGGCTCGAAGCGCTGGCAGGCGCGGGGCAGGTGCTGGTGGTGACCCACTCGCCGCAGGTGGCCGCGCGCGGCGCTCATCACTGGAGGGTGCAGAAACGGGTCGAGGCGGGCGCGACCCTGTCGACCGTGGTGGCGCTGTCGGAGCCCGAGCGGGAGGACGAGATCGCCCGCATGCTGTCGGGCGATACCGTGACCGAGGCCGCCCGCGCCGCCGCCCGCGCCCTGCTCGACGCCTGATGGCAACACTGGCGCACAAGCCTGTGAGACTCAACGGGTTTTGCCTTTCCTGACAGTCCCCGGTGTCCTAGTAAGGGTAAAAGACCTTCGCGAGTGCGTGATGACCCAATCCACCCGCACTGTTCTGGTGCAGCAGTTTCTTCAGGCCAAGGCCGAGATCGGTGATGCCTGGCAGGTATTGCGCCATCGCGGTCCCAGTCAGGTCCAGTTCTGGTTCATCGCGCTTGCCATTGGCGTGGCGGCCGGTGTGGCTGCGGTTGTTTTTCGCAAGGGAATCAATGCTTTGCAGTCGGTTCTTTACGGCAACGAGGATGTGCGCCTGTTGCACAGCCATGCGGAACACCTGCCCTGGTTCTGGCTTTTGCTGATCCCTACCCTTGGCGGGCTGGTGGTCGGGCTGATCCTGCACAAGACCACGCCCGATGGTCGCGTCCGTTCGGTCGCCGATGTGATTGAGGGTGCGGCGCTCACCGATGGCCGGGTCGAGATGCGGGCCGGGATCGGCTCGATGCTGGCCTCGCTGATCACGCTCAGCTCGGGCGGATCGACAGGGCGCGAGGGGCCGGTGGTGCATATGGCCGGGGTGATCTCGACCTGGGTCTGCCAGCGCATCAATGCCGACGGGATCACCGGGCGCGACCTTCTGGGCTGCGCGGTGGCGGCGGCGGTTTCGGCCAGCTTCAACGCCCCCATCGCCGGGGCGCTGTTTGCGCTCGAGGTGGTGCTGCGCCATTTCGCGGTGCATGCCTTTGCGCCCATCGTCATCGCCTCGGTCGCGGGCACCGTGATCAACCGGCTCGACCGGGGCGATGTAACCGAATTTGCGCTCAACACCCCCGGCGCGCTGCAATTCTACGTGGAATTGCCCGCCTTTCTGTTGCTGGGCCTGGTCTGCGGTCTGGTTTCGCTGTTGCTGATGCGCTCGATCTTTCTGGCCGAGGACCTGGGCACCCATGTGCAGAACAGCCTGCGCATGCCACGCTGGCTGCGCCCGGCGGTATCGGGCGCGCTACTGGGACTGCTTGCGATCTGGTTCCCGCATATTATCGGGGTCGGTTACGAGACCACGATCTTGGCGCTTAGCGGTGAGATGGCGCTTGGCACCGCGATCCTGTTTGCGGTGATCAAGACGGTGGCGCTGGCGCTGACCATGGGCGGGCGCATGGGGGGCGGGGTGTTCTCGCCCTCGCTGATGATCGGGGCGCTGACCGGGCTGGCCTTTGGCCTGATCGCCACGCGGGTGCTGCCGGATGTGTCGGGGACCCATGCGCTTTATGCCTTTGCCGGGATGGGGGCGGTGGCGGCGGCGGTGCTTGGGGCGCCGATCTCGACCACGCTGATCGTGTTCGAACTGACCGGCGACTGGCAGATCGGCCTGGCGGTGATGGTTTCGGTCAGCATGTCGACGGCGCTGGCGTCGCGGCTGGTGGACCGGTCCTTTTTCCTGACCCAACTGGAGCGGCGCGACGTTCACCTGGCGGCGGGTCCACAGGCCTATCTGCTGGCGATGCTGCGCACAGGCGCGGTGATGCGGCCACTGGGCGATCCGCGCTGTCTGGATCGCCCCGGCTGCGAGGCGCTGATCGCCGACGGAGTCTGCGTGCCCGCCAGCGCCACGCTCGAAGCGGCAATGCCCTGGTTCGATCGCGACGAACATCCCTGTATCCCGGTTGTAGTCCGAGAAGAGGACGGCAGCGAATCCCCGGTCGGTGCGCTCTATCATATAGACGCGCTCAAGGCCTATACCCGCGCGCTCGCCGCCACCGCCGCCGAGGAGCATTCCTGACAAGCGGGCATTCGCCGAGAACCTCTTTGAGGACAGTGTCAGCGCTTTTCGGGGAACTGCTTTCGGAGAAATGGAGGCGAGTACCGGACTCTGCTAGATCGCATTCAATATGTTGAAATAAAAGAATAAAAATTCTGGAGGAATGTCCAAAGTAGGGTCCGATAGGCGTCTGGGTGATGCGCCGGATCGGGAGTAGTCTAGCTCCGGCGTGATAGTAATTCGACCAGGTCTTCGGTCATCTCCTCCTCAATTCCAGCGATTGGAACGGACGCCGGAAGGGTAAGCAACGATATCGATAGATCGTAGCGTTCCGAGATAAGTGAATGTTCAACCACGGGCTCCTTGAGCCAGACTCCAGCATCCTGGTTCCCAGGTTGGACTATACCAGTAGTTCCTAGACTGCGGGCGACACACGAATTGGCGGGCACTTCACGAGGCGGCAATCCGGCTACCTTGATGTATGCTCCCGACTTGAATGCTGGTTCACTCGACCGCGCCCACAAGATGTAACCTTCCCTGCTGACCACGAGGATTGCCCGTTTCTGCGTGTATGATAGCCACCTGAGCGTAGCTGCGGTCAACGAGACCTCATACCGTTCCGCACATGCGCCGAGCATGTCCAGATCGGCCTGTTGCGTTGCTGGTATCTGTTCCCGGAAATCGTCCAAAGGCATGAGGAGCCCGGCGGCGAACCGGTTCGCTTCGGCTTCGACACGGTTGTATTCGCTATCCCACTGAACCATGTCTTCCGGTCGGCATTGGAAGCCGTCGGGGTACTTCTTCCGATGCAATAGGTAGTGCCCAAACTCGTGGGCAATTGTGAAGTTCACTCGTCCCTTCGACTGTAGTGAATCAGCGTACCCAATACCCCACTCTCCTGATCCATCAGGGTTCGGAATCAGTGCCCCTTCGAAGCCCTTGAAGCCCCGTTGGCGTACCCGCGTTATGGGATCGTGGGGAAAGACCTGCTGGCTGTATTCTTGAGCCAAGCTGCTTACGTCCACTGGGAAGCGTGCAGACCCAAGGACTTTGGTCATCATGATCGAAAGATCATTCGCCCACCGCTCGGGGCTCTTTTCCCTGTGCATCAGTCGTCCCATAGATCGAGCATTTTCCTCATGGTTTCCTGTTTGTCATGGTCCAGGCCGACAAACTTCCTGAAGAAGACCTTGTTCTCCGGCGATAGGTCATCTTCTGTGTTGATTGGTGTTCCAATGAGAACATCGACGGTGGTGTCGAGGGCCGACGCAATTGCCGCAAGTTTTTCGGCGGATGGTCTCGGCGGGTTCTTGTTCTCCAGTTCCCAGATGTAGCCCTTGGTACACTCTGCCTTTGTTGCAAGCTGCTCCAATGTGAAGCCCTTCGCTTTTCGTCGGTCGTGAATTCTCTGACCCATTGGGGTGGTCATGGTGGTCCTCCCTGTTTTTGTTCAGAGTAGCCATATTTTTCGTTCTTGACAAACGCGGCAGGCGGACGCACCCTAAGTTCAGAGTAGCGATATTTCGTGTGATCCCAGTCTGCATGATCTCCGGTATATCGGGCAGTGAGGAAGGGCCGCACCAATATGTTGGGGTGGCTAAGCGACCTTAGAAAGGGGTCAGAGATGAACAAACACCTGGGATTACCCGTCGCTCCGTGGGACAGTATATCGGAGCAGATGCTGGCCGCAGTCGCCATCAAGATCGAACTTCCACCGAGCATGCATGCCCTCCTGGCGGAGCGGAAAGCGGCAATTGAGAAGCACCTGGAACGCGACGGAAGCCCGCTGAAAGGGAAGGTCCGTCTCTTCTACCAGCAGGGGTCCGTGGCCATCGGGGCAACCATTCGCGCCAAGTTTCGGTTCGAGGGGTTTGACATCGATATCATCGTCGAACTGATCGCCCCGGGCCTGACGCCCTGGCAGGCTCTGGAGCTTCTCTACCAGGCGATGCGGGGGGAGCCGGGATCACGCTACTATGACATGACCGAACGTCAGACACGGTGCGTCACCGTTCACTACGCCGATGGGATGCACCTCGATCTGTCGCCCGCCGAACTGATCAATGAATTCGACCCGCGTCAGAGCTTCATTTATCATTCGAAGCCCGAAGAGCCCCGCAGCAGTGACCACAAGGTGCTGACCAACAGCTTTGGGTTCGCCGACGAGTACAATACGACCTGCCCCGTCGATCTGTCATTCCAACAGGAATATGCCCGTCGGGCCCTCAAGGCCGACCGTGGCCTGATCGTGATGCAGAAAGATGCCGACTCGCTGCCGGTGCCCGAACACTCCACCGTCGTAGGTGGAAAATCAGCGGTCACCGTGGCACTGCAACTGATCAAGAGGAACCGCAATATACGGTGGGCCACCCGAGACGGGCGTATGCCCGCTTCCGTGATGCTGAGTTGCCTTACGCTGGAAGTGGCCGAGGCGGGGCGAACCATTGGCCAGAACCTCAGGATCATCGCCCAGCACATTCTCGACCGCCTGCTCTGGGCGAAGAGCGTCGGGGAACTGATCCATGTCGAAAACCCGCGATGCCCTGGAGACGTGTTTACGGACCGCTGGCCGGAAAACCATGCCGCCCAGGATACGATGATCGGGGACATGCGGTTGTTCCTGGATCAACTGGAGGTCCTTCTGGATGATAGGCGGTCCCTGCGTGAACGCCGTGACACCCTCAAGGCCATGTTTGGGGAAGATGTCGGCCAATCGGTGGTGGATGACCTGGAGCGGGATATTGGTGAGGCCATCCGCACTGGTCGGCACGGCTTTGGTGCTCTCGGTGGCCTCGCCATGAGCCCTACCATCGCCAAGGCCAAACCCGCTGTGCAGCCTTCGACCTTCTATGGCACCAAGTGGAGGCGTTCATGAAATCCCTCCTGGCACAGGTCAACGCCATGCAGCGGGATTGGCCGCAGTTCCAGGCGTCTCTGGGGCTTGGACCGCAATCCGTGATCTGGTTCGGCGACGTGAAGGGGCTGGAGCGGCGGTTTCACGTCAGCATTGAATACGGTCTCCCCATGGCTGGGCGACATGACCAATACCGTTTGATGCCCGTGGTACGAGTCCTGAGGCCCTCGCTGGTCCCGAACTGGGATGCCGAAGAAGAAGCCCCTCTGCCTCACGTCTACTTCGAAGCGCAGGACATCAGGCTGTCGCCGCTGTGCCTGTTCGACCCCAAGGCGGGCGAGTGGGACCCTTCCATGTTCATCAGCCGTACCACTTTCGGATGGACGGTTCGGTGGCTTGTGGCCTACGAGTTCTGGGAAATGACTGGTCGGTGGATAGGCGGTGGACGCCACGACGAAGATGGGACCGTGAAAGGTGAAAACCATGCCGCGTGACAGCGAGTATGATCACACCGTGCCTCGCCGTTCCGACGGAACCAGGCAAACTCTCAGGCCGGTCCAGCCATGGCCGACGGGGAAGCCGTTCAAGATACTGTCCATCGATGGCGGCGGCATCCTGGGTATTTTGCCCTGCATGATCCTGGCCGAGATCGAAAAACGTTTCCTGGACGGCGAGCCCATCGGCAAGCACTTCGACATGATCGTCGGGACATCGACCGGAGGGATCATCGCGTTGGGTCTGGGCCAGGGCAAGTCGGCCCAGGAGATTTCCAAGCTCTATGTCGAACGAGGCCGATTCATCTTCCCTGGCAATCGCCTGACCCGGTGGCTCCGTGGCTGGGCGGGCTGGGCGTTTACACCATATGACCGGGGCAACCTGGAAACGGAGCTTCGCCGGGAATTCAGTGATGGATTGTTCGGGTCTTCGACCATCCCCACCTGCATTCCGTCATTCGACGGTCGGTACGGTGAACCTTATGTGTTCAAGACCCCTCACCACCCAGATTACAGGAAAGACCAATATGAACGACTCGTTGACGTGGGGCTTTCTACAGCGGCAGCACCCACGATCTTCGCGGCGGTGAAGAGGAATGGCTACGTGTTCGCCGACGGCGGTATCTGGGCCAATAATCCAGCCATGATCGGGGTGGTAGACGCGATGACCTGCTACGACATAGATCGCACCCAGATCAGGCTCCTGAGTCTTGGGTGCGGTCAGGAAAGCTACCGGATGCGCTGGTGGCACCGCATCGGTGGGAAGCTGGTCTGGGCTGGTCTCTTCGTGTCATCGGCAATGCGGGCTCAATCCCACAACGCCCTGGGTCAGGCGGGACTGTTGATTGGTCGATCCAACATGGTCCGTCTCGATGCCCCTGAAGTGGTAAGCCGGATCGGCATGGATGACGTTGGCCGGGCACTGGTCGAGATGCCGCCGGTTGCCAGGTCATTGGTGGAAGGTGCCGGACACCGGGTGGCCGAGTTGTTCCTGTCGCATGATCGCGTCCAATGAGAGTCGGGATGAATTCCAGTCAACGGCTGATTACAACACTTTGGCGTTTTCAGTCTGATTTGTTTGGCGCAATTGGCCTAACGGAATAGAAAACCAGGAGATAGTGACGCCGCATCCACGATATTTGGTGCAGGCGTGTCCGATGATATTATAGATTGAAGGGGTTCAAAATGATTATCCGTAGCGCGGTTCAGTGCGAGACTTGTGACACCGTGGTCACTGTCCGCATTGGAATGGGCCAAGGTGTACGACAAGAACACACAATTTCCTGTCGAGAATGCCGTGAGCCAATGTCATTTGGAATGACGGTGGACTATGAACACACCTCCACGAACGTCTTTGCGATAGAAGGTTGCTCTATTGTAGAGGCCCCTGCGTACGGGACTGGGCCTGTCATCAATGTCGATGCCAGCTTTGCAGTTCCAGAAGACATGGTAGATCAGGACGTTGCCTTCCCCAGGCTTACACAGGTTGGCGACATCATGGATGCCGCTGAAACCTTTGGGCCGTTGCCGACAGTTGAGTTCGACCCCAAAGCTACGCGTCGCCCAACTGCGGATCACGTATCCGAATGGCGACACTTGAAAAAGGCGATATCCTTGTCATCGAACGGGAAGGCGAAGCTGGCCAACAGGAAGGTGGACTGGGCCACGGCGGAGCACTATGCGGATGATCCATTGACCGGTCCGTCCGATTGGTTCTTCCGGTTTACCCTGAGGTTTCTTGGTCGAAAGCATGGTGTCCATTTCAGAGCACTTATGGATGAGTTCCGCTCCATAGCGGATTCCCACGACTGCAGCGACTTTCTCGACTACTATAAGGGTACGATGGTTCAAGAACGGTTCCGCCGCTATCGTGAAATTTACACCGATTTCTTCTCCAAGCATGGGCAGTTCGCACAGGTGGTACTGCATGCTGGGCTTGGTGTAGAACTCGGGGACGAAATGGTCGCGACATCAGTTGAGTTCGACCTGGTGAAATCGTTTTATGGGGATGCCTTCGAGGTCTTCGCCGGTAGCGTGGATTTCCTGGCCATGCTCAACAACGTGAAGTGTGGCCGGGCGTTCAATGAGTTTGAGAAGCTGACTTTGGACCAGTACCGCAAGCTTGATAATTCAAGTAAGTTCAACCCTTTCGGAACAAATGTGGCCTTTGCTGCATTGTGTGCCGAGAAAGACAATCAACTCAGGAATGCGTCACACCACAAAGGCATCACGATGGACGCGGATGGTAGGACGTTGCGATACCGCTCTGGAAAGGGAGGAACTGGTCCGGAACAACAGATGACGTATGCAGCCTACCTGTATAGATCAGTGACTTTGTTCCTTCAGATAGCCGTGTTGGCAGCGGTCGAATTGACGATCTGTTCAGTCAGTGGGATCGATTTGCCGTATGACTTGTCCTTGACCAGGAACTCATAGACATCCAGGGCCAGTAATTATTTCGGCTGACGATAACTCTCGAACGAAACTGGAGTTAAAGGCCCCAACGTTGCAGGGCTTCTTCTGCCTTCTCTGGGTGATCTCGGATGCGCAGGACCGCCTGTCGGGTCAAACCGGTATGCTTCGAGACCGCAGTGGCTCCGTGGCCAAGATCGACCATGTCACGCACTTCGTTGAAGGTGCTTCGGTCATAACTCGGCTTTCGGCCACGGAACCGATCTCCCCTGTCCTTGGCCAATTCGATGCCCGCCTGCTGGGCACTTCTGGTCGCTTCAGCCTGGGCTTGGGCTGTCGCAGCCAAGAAGGCAATCATGGCGTCTCTCACGGCCTGTTGTACTGGGTCTTCGGTTGCCCCGTCGAAGGTCATCCCGTTGATCACCGTCCTGATCGTCACACCCGAACGAATGAAATGACGAACGGCATCAGTGACATCCCGGTAATCGCGCCCCAACCGATCAACCCAGCGAAGTACCAATGTATCTCCGGCTCGAAGCTTGTCATACAGCCTTCTGCCTTCAGGGCGGTCTCTAAGTCGATGTTTGACACCCGAAACTCCGTGGTCGGCCACAACCTCGTCTATCTTAAAGCCCGCCGCTTCTGCCTGGCTGACCTGGTGCTCCAGGGTTTGGTCCCTTGTTGAAACTCTTGCGTATAGTATGACCGCCAATCGCTCCTCCTTCTGTCCGTTGAACCCGCGTCCGAAGATACCGGTGTCCGTTTATGATTCGCAAGTTATACGGACACTACTTTGAACCGTAGTGCTTTGTCCGCTACACCATACCCATGCGGGCAATCGCCAGACTTCCAACCTACTAGGTCGTGTATCGCTGGTATGAAACCTCGAAGGCGGCTTCTTGGTGTTCAATGATGTGATCGCTTGTATTCGAGTTATAGAAAGTCGTCCGACGGATATCCGTGTAATACTCCACCACTCGGCGGCATGAACTGCGTCGTGGAAGCCCGAATAGATCGAGAAGACGTTGATCGGAGAGCGTGATGCCCCCAAATATGGACGTGATGCCCACGAAGGCAGGGCGTTGAAGTCAGGGTGGACGAAGGACGCGAAGCCCCAGACTTAACTTTTTGGCAGTAAGTGATCCCACCCAATGAAGTAAGGGCTTTATGGTTGTTCCTTCCCAGTCCTCTTTACTAATAGAGTCTGGACGGACGCCTTGGGTGACCAGAATGCTGGTAGTATGGGGCGCTGATGGCATGGTCGTCGAAGACGAGCCAGCGCCCCCAGGCAACGCAGTTTCACCACGGGGCAAAGTAAAGGCATGTGTCGATGAACTGGCACTCTTCCCGTCACCGGTACGATTCTTACCGACGGTTTGTTCATCGTTCTTGGGGCTGGGTATGATGGCACCGACATTCGAGGTGGGTGTGGGTTTTGCCGAACTTTGTTTTGCCCTTCTACGGGTGCCATAGGCATGCATGAGGTGCTTGCCATGAAATGCCCGTTTAAGCTCAGCATCCGCGTGGCATGCGATGACCATTTGCTCTGGGTTCAGTACCAGATTTGGATCGTCAGTTCCCTCGGCGTATTGTTCCCCGTCGTTTGGTGGTGTCCTGTTGCTTCCACACGTACCTCGAGTACGCGATCGACTTCCATACCGGTCATACCGACTTACGGCTCTGGGCAGGTGCTCCTTGCACGTATAACTGGCCCATTTCACCATGCCCGACGCCCTCGCCATCGGGTCATCGTAGTGGGTGGAATGATCTTCTGATTTTTCCAGATACCAGTCCTGGGTCAGGGCATCGAGTTGATCATCAATGGATGCCGTCCAATCCGACAGGTAATGGTTGGCAATCCAGGTATCTACAAAAACTTCCTCGCTGCCAGGGGCACCAAGAACGTGTTGAGGCTGCGAGTCGCCATGAGGAGGATGTTGGAGGCGAGTCGTTGTGATGTCTTCGCCGACAGGGCCAATGATCGTATCGGGACGTGGGGTTGAAACAACAACCTGCGATGGGCCATCGTAGATCATACGGAAAAACTGACCGACATCCGAGTAGTCATACCCGGGAAAATGGCCGATGCCATGAGCGTGAAACAGGGCAACAACCTGGTCAGGATGCATGTCCTGAACATCGGCCACCCCTGGTGCACGGAAGGGCAGGTCCCACTTCGCTTGACCAGCGGTTGTCCACGAACACTCGAACCGATACGTGAACTTCACATCGGGATGAACACAATGGCGAAACCCATCCCCAATTTCACGCATCCAGCGGTGATAGAAGTCCTTTACTGCTACGTAGTCTTCGCCACCTTGCAGGTAACAAAACTTGACGGTGAAAGGCGCAATTTCCCGAATCGGTAGGCCGTAGAATGGCTCGATCATTCGGAGGGTTCGTTGGATTTGTTTGTATGCCCCCAAACCCACTCGGTGTGGATAAAACACCGGGTTCAGTACGTCGTCGGAGATAAACTGGGTTGGGTCTACACGCCATGCGTTGTGGTCCAAAGGACCGTCGAAGCACTTATTGCAGTATTTGATGTCGCAAGGATATGGATCGCCACATTTTCTGCATCGATTGAGCATGTCCCAGTTGACCGGGTCATAGCTGAGGATTTCACGGCAGGCCGAGAACCGTTGATCCATCGGCCCGTGGGAAGCCATGGCTCCAAGTTCTAGTTCCCTTCGCGAAGGAACAGGTGTGTTTTGCTCATACCGCCACACCTGAGATCACCTCCAAGTCTGTTCGTTTCACGCCAGTCGTTCGGTCAAGGGAGACCGGCATGACCGTATTTACATGCCGGACCGATCCGGCATGTCCGACATCACCACCAAGTGCCTCCAAGGCTGGCAGTGGGCCCCTAAATAACGGCATGAACGATATGGAGGGGCGATCATGGACAGCCACAAACATTCGATCCGGAAGCTGGATAAGGATTTGATCCTTGAGGCCCGGATTCACGCACTTCAAACCGGGCAAACCCTGGGGGAACTGATCAACCGATGTCTCGACGAGTACCTCTCCCAGTTCGAGGATGACGAAGCATGGGAACAAGCTGCTTGAGTGCCACCCAGAACGACGGCGGCACTGCCCAAGTGGTGCAGTGCCCCATTCCTCAGAAACTGAGGTGGCGGTATACATCGTTCTTCTCACTTTTCAGTCATGACACTGGGGGCTCGGACCCCTGAGTGGTGCGCATTTGACCACAATGTCTGCCTAGATTGAGAAGTAGTCAGCCTGGCGGCATTTTCAAGTTATGGACTTGGACACTTGGTTCGGAGAAACCGATACGTTGGGGAACCGAAGGTCTTCGGCGCTTTGGCAGTGCAAGTGCCAGAGGTTTTTCTCGCTGGTGAACGGAAAACACCTATTGGCACGAAATGATGCGGAAGGCGTTCAATCCCCGATGCGCACCCAGATGGAACCGCCGTCAAGCCCGGCCCATCCGAGGTCCCGTGTCTGGAAGAATTCCTGGACGTGCTGGTCCACGTCGCCGGAGCCGAGTTGGCAGACGCGGCCATTCCGAACGAAAACGATGCCGAAAATCTCTTCGACGGATTGCCCGTCGGCAAGCGCGGCACAGTCGGTTCGCAGTTGTTGAAGTTCAGACAGGATCACCGCTGGATCGGCGAAGCGGGGATCAGCATCGGCGTATGCTTTTCCTCCCAGCATTGCGGCCAGGATGGCCAGTATCATGTGTTTCATGGTCTTCTCCTGTTATTCGCGTTCCGGGGGGTGGAGCCCGAACACGTCATTCGGACAGACCTCGCCAGAGGTTGCCGCCCAGATAGCGGTCATTACCCTAGTCGATGGAGCAACTACTCTGTCGCGTACCCGCAGCATGGTGCTGGCCGAAGTTCCGCATTGAGATGCGAACCGCGACAAGCTGAGACGATTACGGTCGAGGTATTCCGATAACTCCATCGTTCCTATATTCCGGGATTTGGAACGATTCGCAACAAAAACCAGACACACTTGGTGGACGCTGCTTCCGTTTCGTTCCGCAATGTGGAATGACTGGGAGGGAGATCATGAAGGAAGCCATATGTTCGCCGACATCCTCAGGGACGCCCGGGAAAGGAAGGGACTCAGTCTTCAGGACGCGGCCACTTTGGTCGGGTTGCCCAAGACCACCGTCTGGCGACTGGAAAACGACAAGGGCACGGTCACAGCCCAGAGGTTCGTCGATCTCATTGCCTCCTACGGTTTTTCCATCGCAGAGGCGTTGGAGGGCAACTTGGTGACGAGCCCTTCACAGACCGACTTTGATCGACTCGGACTGGTGGTGGAGCATATCGAAGGACTGATCCAGACCCAGGGGTCTCGGCCAACCCCCGGTCAGGTACGCACGGCGGTCGTCGAAGTCCTGCGATTGGAGACCGCACGGGTGATTGAAACAACCGGGGCTGCATTTGATCCGGGACGGTACAATGGCTTGGTCCAAGAAATATTCAGAAAGTAGATGGGCATGGACTCCAGTTATCTCGCAGGCTCGTTATTTACCCGTGATTACCTGACCGACGCGATTACCAGTGAGCCGGAATACGCTTCGATTGACCCTTCCGAACTTGCCGGGTCACTCAAGCCGATCTTTGACGATTTCCCGACCGAGCAATCACCGTCCGAAGCCAAGACCGAGGACGATCTTATCTGGAAAATCCTGGTCGCCCTCGGCTGGGAACACTCCGAACGTCAGGTCAATCTGGCACCGAAAGGCCGGGACAATATCCCTGACGGAGTCTTGTTTCTTGACGAAAAAACCAAGGCGACTGCCAACACCCATTGGGAACATTGGAAAAAATACCAGCACGGCGTCGTTCTCGTTGAATCGAAACGTTGGGGACGCCCCTTGGACCGTGGCCTCAGGAAGAAGGACGAGGCCACGGCCCCATCGACCCAGATGCTCCGGTATCTGCGACGTGTCGATGACCTGACCAGTGGTGATCTCCGATGGGGGTTCCTGACGAACGGGGCGGTCTGGCGGCTGTACTACCAGGGGGCCCGGTCGGTCTCCGAGCAGTTCTTCGAGATCGATCTGGCGTCACTCCTTCGGGTCCGTGGCGATCTGCTTGACGCCGACGATACCGAGGAAGGCCAGGCTGAACGCGATCACTGGCTCCGGGTTTTTGCCTTGATGTTCCGACGTGAGTCATTCGCTCCGTCAACCACCGACCCCCGGACGTTCCACATCCGAGCCCTGGAGGAAGGTCGGTTCTACGAGGAACGGGTTGCCAAGAACCTGTCCGATGTCGTCTTCCAGACCGTGTTCCCGGCCCTGGCCAAGGCCATTGCGGCGGATAAGCCCGAAGCCAGCCTCGGTGACGTTCGCCATGCAGCCCTGATCCTGCTCTACCGGCTCCTCTTTCTGCTCTATGCCGAGGATCGGAACCTGCTCCCGGTTCGTGACGAACGATATGACGACTATGGGCTCAGGGATAAGGTCAGGGGCGACGTTGGAAGGCGGAAGGACCAGAACGACACCTTCTCTTCGCTCCAGGACCGGTATTGGTCGGTGATCGACGGCCTGTCCCGTGCCATCGACAAAGGCGACACCTCCATCGGCCTGCCGCCGTACAACGGTGGGCTCTTCAATCGGAAGGCCACTCCGCTGCTCGATGGGGTTCACATCCCGGACAGCGTGATGGCCGAAGTTGTCGATCTGCTCAGTTACGAGCGCCGTGACGGGCAACGCCGATACATCAACTATCGCGATCTCAGCGTCCAGCAACTGGGCTCGATCTACGAACGCCTGCTGGAATTCGAGATCAAGCGTGACCCCGAGGAGGGTCTGGTCGTCCGGCCCAACCTCTTCGCCCGGAAATCCAGCGGTTCCTACTACACGCCCGACGAACTCGTCGGCCTGATCCTCAAGGAAACCCTGGAACCCCTGATCAAGGACAAGCTCTCGGCCTTCAAGGACAAGGCCGTCGAACTGGCCGAGGCGGATATCGACGAGGACGAGAAGATCAGCCAGCTTCGCCAGGTCGATCCCGCCGAAGCCCTGCTGACCCTGCGCATCTGCGACCCCGCCATGGGTTCCGGCCACTTCCTGGTCAACCTGGTGGACTACCTGGCCGACACGGTGATCGAGACCCTGGCCGAGGTCACCAGCATCGTCGATTGGGCCGAAGAGCCCTACACCTCGCCTCTGGCCGACCGCATCGCCGACATCCGCACCACCATCAAGACCAACGCTGACGCCAACAATTGGACCGTCGATATCGAACAACTCGATGACCGGCACATCATCCGCCGCATGGTGCTGAAACGCTGCGTTTACGGCGTGGACAAGAACCAGATGGCCGTCGAACTGGCCAAGGTCTCGCTCTGGCTGCACACCTTCACCGTGGGGGCCCCGCTGTCCTTCCTTGACCACCACCTGCGCTGTGGGGACAGCCTGTTCGGGGAAACCGTGGGTCGGGTGCTGAAACGCCTCAACGCTGCCGGGCAGGAACTCCTGATCAGTGACGCCCTGTCCAAGGCCCGCTCCTCCGCCGCCTCAATGCAGACCATCGAGGGCCTGACCGACGCCGAGATCGCCGAGGCCCACCGGTCGGCGGAAATCTTCGAAGGCGTCGTTGCCATGACCCACCCGCTGGATCGGTTCATGAAGCTGATCCACGCCATCGACTGGCTCGGCCTGACCGAGAAGGAGGACAAAGCCGCCGTTCAAGCCTGGCTCGACGGTCAATTCGGCGATCCCATCGAGATTGCCCGGGGCCGGATCGCCGTGACACCCCCGGCCCCCACCCAAGAGGCGCTGATACCCTCTGGGAGGCCCACACAGGCCGATCTGATGGCTCCGGCCACTCCACCCGCCCGGGAAGAGGTTAGCCGCTTTGCCGCCATCCTGAGGGACGCCCTGACGCTGATCGAGGAAGAACGGTTCCTCAACTGGGAAGTCGCCTTTCCGGGCGTCTGGCGGCAATGGGACGGAGAGAGGACCGGCGGCTTCGATGCCATCGTCGGCAACCCGCCCTGGGATCGGTATGAATTCGAGGAAGTTCATTGGTTTGCGGATCGATCTCGTCCGGTTGCCTTGGCGTCGTCTGGAGCAGCCAGAAAGCGATTGATCAAAGAATTGCCGACGACGGACCCAAGCCTATGGAATGAGTTCCAGAAGGCGTCCGAACGTGTTGTCTCGGGCACCAGCATTGCTCGCAAGTCCGGACAATACGAGCTACTGAGTTCGGGAAAACTGAATCTCTACAAGTTGTTCGTGGAACGAAGCTTCGGTCTTTTGAACGAACAAGGAATTTGCGGCCTCTTGGTGCCGTCGGGTCTATCTGGAGATATGTCCTCAGCGAAGTTTTTTCGGGCAGTGGCAACCACTGGCCGCATTAAGTCGCTGTTTGACTTTGAGAACCGCAGGGGGCGATACGATCTCGGACCGTTTTTCCCCGATGTTGATACTCGCTTCAAGTTCTCGGCATTCATATGCTCGCGAGTGAGGACGTTTGACGAGACTCGATGTGCCTTCTTTCTCCAATCCGTTTTGGAGATCGAAGACCCCAGTCGATGCTTCCCGTTGGCAGCAGATGATTTTGCCAGGGTGAACCCGAACACGGGAACAGCACCAATCTTTCGCTCGCGTCGTGATGCTGAACTCACTCGTGGAATCTACAACCGGCTACCCGTTCTTGTAGATCGATCTCAACTGAAGCCGGAACCGGTGTGGCCGGTAAACTACGAGCAGATGGTCAACATGACCAGCGACTCCAAGCTATTCCGGAACAAGCAGGAATTGGAGGGAAAGGAAGGGGCGTGGCATGTCGGTGGCAACGTATGGGAAAGCCGAGAAGGGAGATGGTTACCGCTCTATGAAGGCAAGATGGTCCAAGCATATGACCATCGCGCAGCGGATATCGTTGTCAATCCCGAGAACCAGCATCGTCCTGCCCAGCCGCAACCTGCAACGCTTGAACAGTCGAGTGACCCAAGTTGGGTTCCTGACCCTCAATACTGGATCAGGCGCTCCGACGTGCCCAGCGTTTCCGAACTGGAATGGATACTCGGCTACAAAGACGTGACCGCTCCAACCAATGTCCGAACGATGATTTCCACTATCATCCCATTTACAGGGGTTGGTAACACCCTTCCCATTCTTCTTCCGAAGTTTCCCACCGACTGCGATGACCAGGAGCGGGATCGGATTATTCGGGAATTCAAGGAACGAGCACATTTGTTACTCGCAAACCTCAATGCGTTGGTCTTCGATTTTGTTGCCCGGCAAAAGGTCCAAGGCCAGCATCTGAATTGGTTCATCGTTGAGCAATTGCCGGTAGTTCCACCAGTAGAATTCACTCGGCGCTTCGGCCCCAAGACCGCCGCCGAGATCATCAAGCCTGCCGTCCTCGAACTCACCTACACCGCCCATGACATGGCCCCCTTCGCCCGGGACATGGGCCATGTCGATGACAAAGGCGATGTGCTGCCCCCGTTCCCCTGGGACGAGGCCCGCCGCCTGCGTCTCAAGGCCAAGCTCGACGCGGTGTTCTTCCACCTCTACGGCCTCTTCGATCCCACCAACCGCGAACAGAGCCGCGACGATATCCGTTTTGTCTACGCGAGCTTCCCCATCGTCGAACGGCAAGAGATGAAGGCCCATGGCCGCTACCTCTCCCGCGACCTGGCCCTGGCCTACTGCAACTCCCTCGCCGCCGGTCACCCGGACGCCGAGCCCGAGGTGTAGGCCGTGCAGGTCGGGCTGGTAGAACTGATCGAAGCCCTGGAACGGTCTACCAAGATGAAGCGGGCCCCTGCTGGTGCCCGTAGCACGGGCCTCCGGTTCGGAGCGTTCGTGCCCGCCGTGGGTGGCATGCGTGTCGAGATGCCTGGCGGGTCCCATTTCGTCTGGATCACCGAGGGTCGGCTGGACGAGGAAATCACCTTCGATGTCAAGCCGATGCCATCGATCCTGAAGGTGCTGCGCAGCCATGTCGGACGGCAGGAAAACGTTGGTATCTCAATCGGAGCCGAGATGGTAACCCTGAGTTGTGGAGGGACGAAGTTTTCGTTCCCTCGGAAATAGCAGATGAATACCGCCAATGCGTGAGCGTGAACCAGTCAGGAGATCGGTACCATGAAAATGAACAAGAAACCCTATCCGATTTCCACCCTGTGCGCCCGGCAGAAACAGATCGACCCGACGCCCGACTATCAGCGCCCACCGGCGTGGAGCCGGAAGCAGAAGCAACTTCTGATCGACTCGATCCTCCGGGAATACGATATCCCGAAGATGTATTGGCGGGCCGTCGAACGGGACGATGGCGTGAAGTTCGAGGTGATCGACGGGCAACAGCGGCTACGGGCGATCTGGGAGTTTCGGGACGGCGAGTACCCGCTCCCCAGGGATATTGATCCGATCCAGGGAATCGCCTGCGCTGGTCAACGCTATGATGATCTCGACATGGAGATCAGCATGGTTTTCGATTCCTATCCGGTCGATGTGGTTATCGTCGAGGATGCCGTTCAGACGGACGAAGAGGATGAGGTACGGGACATGTTCCTACGCCTCCAGAACGGAACAACGTTGAAAGCCCAGGAGAAGCGGAATGCGATGCCAGGGCAGATGCGGGACTTCGTGAAGGCCATCGCCGGGCATTCGTTCTTCGAAAGCTGCAAGTTCTCCAACTCCCGCTTCACGTTCGACCACGTCGCGTCCCAAATGATCTGCCTTGAGATGGCCGGTGGCCCCGCCAGCGTCAGGGATAGCGACCTGAACCGGATGTACCGGGACAACACCCAGTTCGACGCCAATGGGAAACTCGCCAAGAAGGTGCGTCGTGTGCTCGACTATCTGCATCGGTGCTTCCCCGAGAAGACACCGGAACTGGAACGCTACAATGCGATCACGCTCTACTGCCTGGCCTCGACCCTGATCGAGGGCTACGTTCACCAGGGGACGGAGGCTGGCCTTGCCGCATGGTTCATCGAGTTCGAAACCAATCGCAGGGCCAATGATGACCTGGAAGAGGAACAACGCGACCCCAGTTTGATCGAATACAAGCGGCTCACCAGCTACTCGACCGACGCCGAGGAATCGATACGGGGCCGGTTGGAGTATGTTGAGCGGTTGTTCTTCTCTGCCTTCCCGGACATTGAGCCGAAGGATGAGGTTCGATCCTTCTCACCCGAACAGCGGCTGGCCATTTTCCGCCGTGGCGGTGGCCTTTGCCAGATCGCAACCCACTGCGACGGTGGAAAACTGGGGTGGGGCGAATGGCATGCCGACCACATTGTTCCACATTCCAAGGGTGGGAAGACGGTCGTATCCAACGGACAGATTGCATGCCCGGCCTGCAATCAGGCCAAGGGCGGTGGATGAATGAGATGTTCATCGAGAGAGTGCTGAGAGGGTGATCTTCAGGTCTACAGGCACACGCATCCCAGATTTCTCGTGTTGATCAATGGGTATGACTACCCTGCTGGGGTCGCAATAGGTGCGGCCCCAAGAACGAGATATCGATTTTGTTGATAGCTTCATATCGTTTTTCCAGGCTGTGGCCTTCGCCATATTTGCCTGCCGTATCGCCGGGACCATGGCCAGTAAAGAAGTCATTCAGTTCCTTGTGTACCCCAGCGTTTCGAAGCATATCTTTCAACGTTCCCCGGAACGAATGAAGCGCCTTGCGATCATCGTCTCCAACTGCCGAGCGGATGAACGGCATCATTGCGCGAGATGCATTGTTCTGGGATTTGCCGTCTTGACCTTCGGGGTAGTCGAACAATCGCCCTTCGCTTCGTTCCGGCAATATCAGTTGCCGGTGAAGCGGAACATATCGTTGTGAGCCTGGTGTCTTAATGATCGCTTCCGTAAGATCGATATAGGTGATTTCACCCTGCTGTTTCACCTGTTTCCACCGAAGCAATGCGATCTCGTCCAACCTTGCTCCGGTCGTTGCCAGCAACGACATGCACAGACGTTCCTGAGCGGGTAGCTCTTGGGAAAAAATCTTGACTAGGTCTTCCGACGGGAATGGCTTCCATGGTCGTCCAGGGTACCCATAGTCCGATAGTCGAAGGTTTCGAAGGCTATGGTCATCTATAAGTCCGTGTTCTTCACACCAAGTCAGCATCGTACCCACGGCTCGAACACGTGAGCCGACAGTACTACTGGAGTAGCCGCTTTGATCGAGGTACCGGGCGTATTGGTATCCGTGTTTCTTCTTCAGTTGGTCGATCTGAAGGTCGCCTACCACCGAAATGAACTCCTTCAAGTGGCTCACAACGCCGTTCTTGGTCTTCTCCCGGTTCCATCTTCGGTTTTCAATGTACCTGGGCCATATTCTGGACATCCTTAGGGCGATGTTCTGCTTGGGAATTTCGGGTTTGGGCCGCCATGCCAAAAGAGGGTCAGGTGGTTCTACCACGTAATTGAACGTAACCTTTGGCTGGGGGTTTAGGCGCTCAAGCTCAGCATCAAATCCCGCATAGATTTCTTCGGTGATCCTGTGCTGCCGCCGCTCCGCTTCCTTTTTGTCCGTGGTTCCCGTGGAGCGCCTGATTTGTTTGTCTTTTCCCCTTTGAAGTTCTGGAGGTTTGGTAACCTGCACGTACCAGACTCCTCCCTTCGCCTTGAGCGGGACGAGTTTTGAGGGGTGGTAGTTCATGGATTTCCAAGCCAGGTAGGGTCCAAAATAGGGTCCGAAGTAGGGTTCTGGCGGTGGCCAGACCTTTGTTTTCTTACAATATTGGTGCGGAAGAGGTCAATGGAGGCGAGTACCGGAATCGAACCGGTGTACACGGATTTGCAATCCGCTGCGTCACCACTCCGCCAACTCGCCTCGGCAGGGCATAAGCCCTTGCGGTGTAGCGGCGATCTAGCATTGGCAAGCGTGAAGCGCAAGACCGCTGCCGTATTGATTTTGCGCCCGCTTCACTTTCATTCGCGCCCTGGTCGCCTGCATACGCTGCGGGTGCGCAGACCTCGCCGGTCCGCATGCGCGGTCTCTGCGTCAATTCTCGCCGGGCATTCGGGCCACCCAAGCCGGTTTTGCCGCGATGGGACGTTGCCGGGGCGGTATGGTTGTGGCAAAAGCCGGTAAGCGATCTACAAGTGAGCCAGACCATGACCGATTTCGCCACCCGCCGCCGCATGATGGTGGACAACCAGGTCCGCCCTTCGGACGTTACCAAGTTTCCCATCATCCAGGCGATGCTAAGCGTCCCGCGCGAGGTCTTCGTTCCCGATGCGCAGCGTGATGTGGCCTATGCCGATACGATGGTCGACCTGGGCGAAGGGCGTACGATGTTGGAGCCGCGAACGCTGGCAAAGATGCTCGATGCCGCTGCGATCGGCAGCGATGAGGTGGTTATGGATGTGGGTTCGGGGCTGGGCTATTCGGCGGCGCTTGCCGCGCGGATGGCAGAACTGGTTGTCGCCGTCGAAGAGGTCACGGAACTAGCCGAAGAGGCGCAGACTCTGCTGATGGATAGCGGTGCGGACAACGCCGTGCTGCATCAGGGTGTATTGGCTCAAGGCGCAGCCGAACATGGCCCTTATGACGTGATCCTGATCCAGGGTGGGGTTGAGCAGGTACCGGACGTGCTGACGGATCAACTGAAAGAAGGCGGGCGAATTGTCGCGGTTTTCATGGAAGGTGCCTTGGGTACGGTTCGGATCGGGCGCAAATCCGCCTCCGGACTGTCTTGGCGGCAGGCTTTCAACGCAACGGCCCCGGTCCTGCCGGGATTCGAGCGAGAACGCGCGTTCAGCCTTTGAGCAGGCGCGACGCAATGAGCACGCTTGCGTTTGCGGGTCTAAGAGCGTCTTCTGCGAGAGGGCAAAAACTGATTTGAGCATTTGGAGGCAGGAAAATATGTTGCGGACATTTACGGGACGACTGTCGAAGATGGCAGCGTTAGCTGCGAGTGTGGCAGTCCTCGCCACTGCTCCTCGGCCGGCGGTTGCAGACAATCTCGCCGATGCGTTGATCGGGGCCTATAATTCCAGTGGCCTTCTGGAACAGAACCGCGCATTGCTCAGGGCAGCAGACGAAGACGTTGCCATTGCCCTATCCGCTTTGCGGCCGATCGTTAACTGGACTGCCCGGATCCAAAGCGACTACACCAAATCCGGCAACGGACTGACTTCGACCAGCAGTTCGCCCGACACATTCTTTACCGGGTTGGAGTTGAACCAGCTGATCTATGACGGCGGTGCGGCGCGGCTGGGAAAGCAGGCGGCGCAGGAAACGGTACTGGCCACACGTCAATCGCTGGTACAGGTCGAACAACAAATTCTGCTGCGCGCTGTCACTGCCTATCTGAGCGTATTGCTGCAGGAGGAAGCAGTTGGTATCCGCCAGAACAACGTGCGTCTTCTCGGTGAGGAACTGCGTGCTTCGGAGGATCGGTTCGAAGTTGGTGAAGTCACCCGCACGGACGTCGCTTTGTCGCAGTCGCGTTTGGCCAACGCCCGGGCCAATCTGGCCGATGCCAATGGCGCACTGACAACCGCACATGCCGAATATATCAATGCGGTGGGGCGCCATCCAGGTCGCACCGCTGGACAGCCGTCGATGCCGGGGCTGCCTCGGAGCGAGGAGGATGCGGTGGCGCTGGCCTTGCGCAATCACCCCGCGTTGCTTTCGGCGCAGCATCAGGTGCGGGCGCTAGAACTGGGCGTCGAACAACAGCGGGCGAATCTTGGCCCCAACGTCCGCTTCCAGGCGGATCTCGGCCTGACCGACGATTTCGGAGGCAGCAATTTCAACGAATCCGCAACCGCGCGGATGATCTACTCGCAGCCGCTTTATGCCGGTGGGCGTTTAGCCGCCACTGTGCGTCGTATTATGGCGCAGCGCGATGCTTCGCGTGCCAACCTCCTGAATGTGCAGCGCGACGTTACCCAAGATGTGAGCGACGCCTATGTGCGCTATCAGACCGCCGATGCAAGCCTTACCGCTTCGGACGAGCGGGTGCGCGCCGCACAGGTCGCCTTCGACGGTATCCGCGAAGAAGCAACCTTGGGTGCTCGTACCACGCTGGACGTCCTGACCGCCGAGCAGGACCTGCTTGATGCGCAATTGGCCCGTGTTTCGGCCCGGACTGAACGCTCGCTGGCGGCCTATCAACTGCTGGCCTCGCAGGGCCTGCTGACCGCCGAACGGCTGGGCCTGGCCGTGCAAATCTATGACCCGACTCTCTATTACAACATGGTCAAGGACGCGCCTGCAGCGATCTCGAAACGTAGCCGCGATCTGGATCGTGTGCTCGAGGCACTGGGCAAGAAGTGACAATTCGCACCGTCTGTTGTCGGAGCAGCGGAATTTCGCTACACTCCTGGTCGAGGCCAAGAGTGGTAATACCAAATGTCTGATCCTGCAAAGAACGTAGAGATCGAAGATGTCCTGTCTTCGATCCGGCGGTTGGTAAGCGAAGAGGGGCGTGCAGCGGCGCGGCCCGAGGTGCCGTCGAGTGCTCCGAAACCGGGCAAGCTGGTGCTGACCCCGGCATTGAGGGTTGCGGAAACAGTCGAGCCGACCGAAAACGCAACTCTATCCGAGCCAGAAACGACTGTTGACCGGGCTGATCACGCACCTTGGACCGATCCAGAGGCGACCCTGTATTCAGCTGCCACCGCCGCGGGCCAAATGCCTGCCGAGGCAGGCACGGCTGAAGAGCCGGAGCCAGACGAAGAAGCGGCGCCGGACGCACTCGAGCCCGAGACACTGGCCGAGAATGCAGACCCAGAGATGGAGGCCCGCGGTTCCGAAGGTGGAAGCGTCTTCGAACTACCCGACGCCGAAGTGGCTGACCACCACCTGGAGACTGTGTTCCAGGAGACCGATGCGTTTTCCGTTGCAGAACAGGATAGCGGCGAAGATGTTCTGACCGAAGAGAGCCTGACTGCGCGGATCGAGGTCCTAGAAACCATGATCGGCCAGGCCGAGGAAGATTGGGAGCCAGATGGCCTGAGCGCGGATGCCTATTCGGGCACGAGCGTCGAGGCGATGACTTGGCAGGATCACGCCCCACAGGACGAGGATTTCGCTCCTGGTGTCCACGCCACTGCGGATCCTGAGGGGGATGTGGTAGAGGACTCGTCGATCCTGTCGCCAGACGAAGCGTTTCTGGATGAAGACAGCCTGCGCGAACTGGTGGCCGATATTGTGCGCGAGGAATTGCAGGGAGCCTTGGGGGAGCGAATCACTCGCAACGTGCGCAAGCTGGTCCGACGCGAGATCCACCGGGCGCTGACTGCACAGGAACTTGACTGATCAGCGCCGCTGAGGCGGTTCTGCCAGGGACAAGAGCATATCGAGGTCCATATGGGCCTCGATATGCTCAGCCAGCGCATCCAGCACCTGTTCGACCCCGTCCTCATAGCCCACAAGAGCCTCGTGTCCCAACTCGCCCAAATAGCGGGCGCGGAATGCGTCCGAGGCGAACAGCCCGTGCAGATAGCTGCCGCGAATGCGCCCGTTGGGCGAGGCGGCCCCTTCGGGCCTGCCGTCGATCTCAAGCCAGGCACGAGCGCAATCCGCACCATCGGTGCGACCGATATGGATTTCGTACCCGGTGACCGGTTCGCGGCCAGGCAGGGCGGTGGCATGGCGCAGGGTGACCTGCTTGTCGCCGGTCATCACCGTATGCACGTCGAGCAGGCCCAGCCCCTCGGTCCGGCCCGGACGCCCCTCGATCCCGTCGGGGTCGTCAATGCTATGCCCCAGCATCTGATAGCCGCCGCACAGGCCCAGCACATGCCCGCCACGCCGTACATGGGCGTAGAGGTCGATATCCCAGCCCTGGGCGCGGAAATAGGCCAGGTCGCCCACGGTGGACTTGCTGCCGGGTAACAGGACCAGATCGGCATCGCCGGGTAGGGGGCGGCCCGCCGGCACGATCTCCACATTGACCCCCGGCTCGGCCGCCAGCGGGTCTAGATCGTCGAAATTCGCCATCCGCTCCAGTTGTGGCACCACCACCTTGCAGGCGCCACCCGGGGCCGAGCGAATGTCCATCATGTCCTCGGCAGGCAGGCGCCAGGCGTCGTTGAACCAGGGCACCACGCCAAGGCAGGGCCAGCCGGTGCGCCGGGCGATATCGTCGCGGCCCTCGTCAAACAGCGTGATATCGCCCTTGAAGCGATTCACCGCAAAGCCGCGAATCTGGGCCAGGTCGCCCGGCTCCAGCACCGCCCGGGTGCCGACGATCTGGGCAATCACACCGCCGCGATGAATGTCGCCGACCAGCACCACGGGCACCCCCGCCGCGCAGGCAAAACCCATATTGGCAATGTCGCCCGCGCGCAGGTTGGTTTCGGCCGGGCTGCCGGCACCCTCGACCAGCACCAGATCGGCGTCGCCGCAAAGCCGGTCGAAACTTTCCAGAGCCTTCTCCAGCAGATGCGCCTTGTTCTTGCGGTAATCGCCCGCGCGCATGGTGCCCGCGCGCTTGCCCTGAACCACGATCTGGGCGCCGGTATCGGTCTCGGGTTTCAGCAGGATCGGGTTCATGTCGGTATGGGGCACCCGACGTGCGGCGCGGGCCTGAAGCGCCTGCGCGCGCCCGATCTCGCCACCGTTTTCGGTGGCGGCGGCATTGTTGGACATGTTCTGCGGCTTGAACGGCGCCACCCGCAGCCCGCGCCGCGTGAACGCGCGGGCCAGCCCCGCCACCAGCATCGACTTGCCGACATTGCTGCCGGTGCCCTGGATCATGATCGCCCGAACCATGCGCGGCCCTTTCCGTTTGGCTCAGATGACCCGATTCCGGGTCGGCTGGATAGTCCCCGCGCGGCAGGTCACGGGCGGGTTGCGGCGCGGATGAAAGCAACGATCACCTGCCCGCCAGCGGGCAACGAAACCGTGCCCGGCGTCGGGCAACAAAGCCGTGCCCGGCGTCGGGCAACAAAAAACGCGCCCGACAACAGGGCGCGTCTTTGCATGTGGCAAGGCCGGTCTCAGGCGGCTTCGGCCTGGGCGGCGTTGCGACGCTCGCTTTCCTCGCGCGACAGCGCGACCGAGGTGCGCACACCGCGCCCCACGAATTCCATCAGGCCGCGCACAACCCGCTCGTTCGGGTCGATGCCGGCACAGCTCAGCACTTCGCGCCCATCGCGCGACCGGGCCCAACGGGCGATCTGCTCGGGACCGTTGCCATATTTCTTGTCGTCGGCGATGGCATCGTCGAGTGCGGCCAACACAACGGCCGCGAAGAGTTTACGTGCACGGTTGCCTTGCTCGTTGTTAAAGGCGGTGCCGTCAACGAAATCTTTCATCTCGTCTTCCTTGTTGTTCTTGCTCTTGCAATTTTCGGCGTGGCGTTCCTTATGACGGATCGGGCACGATTCGGGTACCTTTAATTTGCATGGGTGTGCTGCAAATTTTGCATGGCTCGCTGCGGATGCAGCACTAGGTTTCGTTGTCTTGCCTGGGGCCGTCCCGCCAGATATAGGGGCGCAAATGGGTGCATCAACCGTCGTGTGAAGGAATTATGTCATGCCCAAGATCAACGGAAACGAAATTCGCCCCGGCAATGTGCTGGAGCATAATGGTGGGCTTTGGGCGGCTGTGAAAGTCGATCACGTCAAGCCCGGCAAGGGCGGTGCCTTTGCCCAGGTCGAGCTGCGCAACCTGCGCAACGGTTCGAAACTGAACGAACGCTTTCGCAGCGCCGACAAGGTCGAGCGCGTGCGTCTGGAGCAGAAGGATCAGCAATTTCTCTATGAATCCGATGGGATGCTGGTCTTTATGGATGCAGAGACTTATGAGCAGATCGAACTGCCCGCCGACCTACTGGGCGAGCGTCGCCCCTTCCTTCAGGACGGCATGACCATCCTGGTCGAGTTCTACGAGAGCGAGGCACTGAATGCCACGCTGCCGCAAAAGGTGACCTGCAAGATCGTCGAGACCGAGCCGGTGGTAAAGGGTCAGACCGCCGCCAACTCGTTCAAGCCCGCGCTGCTGGACAATGGGGTCAAGGTGATGGTGCCGCCCTTTATCGGGCAGGACGAAATGATCGTGGTGAACACCGAAACCATGGAATATTCCGAACGCGCGTGACGTCACGTCGTTTGCGCGATACGGGCCGTCCCAAGAGGGCGGCCCGCTGCTTTTTGGGGCTCATGCGCGCTCCGCGAACAACTCGCGCAGCAGTTCGAACTTGATCCGGTTGGCGCTGACCTGCCGGTAAAAGGCGATCAGAAAGGCGGTGGGGGCCTGAATGCGGCCCAGCCCGCTGACCGCCGCGACCACGGTACCCACATCCGTGCGTCCATGCAGCACCAGCCAGCCGCCCAGCATCAGCACCGCCACCGTACCGGCGCCGTTGATGGCGCTGATCACGAATTTGGTCGAGAGCTTCCACAGGAACATGTTGCGGCGAGTGGCATAGATCTCGTCAAAGGTCTGCTCGACCTCTGTGACCGCCGCGGCGATGTCCTCCTCGCTCAGCCGGTTGCCGGCGGCGCGCAACAGCTTCACCCGTCGCGCCACATACCGGTTCACCTGGCGTTGAGACAGCAGCACGATGGCGATCTGGGGCAGGATCATCAACAGGGCGATCAGGCCCAGACCCGGCTGAGTTGACGAGATATAGCCGATGACGCTGACCAGCGTTCCAATCTGCACCACCGGATCGGCAAAGGCGCCGCCTGCGAATTTGCCCAGCTCCTCGGCTTCGGCGCTGACAGCGGTGGTCAGCGTGCCCTGATGCAGGTTGTTCCCCCCTTCAGCAGCGCGGGTGACCAGACGCATGCGGATCAGGCGGATGACATGCTCACCCAGGGTGCCGGACAGGAAACCGGTCAGAAATTTCAGCACCAGACTGGCCAGGATGGCGACGCCCATACCGGCGCCCAGCAGGAACAGGTTTCCAGCGTCGATCGCCTCGTCGGTCAGCAGGTTGACGATGTTGCGCTGAAACTCCAGCGGCACCGCCGCCAGAGTGGCAATCGCCAGCGACAGCACGATCAGCATCACCTGCCGACGCCCGCTGACCCGCCAGATCGCGGCATAGAGTTGCAGCATGTCCCGTCCCTCGTGGTTTTGCGCCAACACTGCCTTGGCGCCGGGACAAGATCAATCAGAGCCTGCGCAAGTGTGCCTCTCCCGCCTGCATCTCGCCGCTTGCCCGGTCAAAGCGCAGGTAAGCGATGGCGCGGTCGCCCGCGCGGGTATGCAGCACGCCCACTGGTTTGCCATCGGCGGTGATCTCGGTGCCCGGTTCAGCGGGGCCGTCGATGGCGACGCGGGCCAGCCCCTTGCGCAGCTCGGTCTTGTGTTTCATGCGCGCGGTCACTTCCTGACCGACATAACACCCCTTGCGGAAATCGACGCCGTTCAGCGCCTCGAACCCGGATTCCAGAAGATAGCTGTCGGGGGTCAGTTCGATCCCGGTCTCGGGGACGCAATGGGCGACCCGGATTGCGTCCCAGTCACTGCCGTCATCGCTCTCGGGCGCTGCTGCATAAGAGCGCCAGCCGAGCGCCGGATGGCGCGGGTCGGGCAGGGCGCCCGCCGGGGCGGGACCGGTGCCGCGTTGCAGGTGCAGCCCGCTGTCGCTGATCTCGACTGCGGCGCGCAGCTTGTACATGCTCAGGCGCTTGAGGGTTGCGTCGGCGAGGCTCTCGGCGATGTCGAGCAGGACGCTGTCGCCATCGCGGCACAGAAAGAAATCGGCCAGATACTTGCCCTGCGGCGTCAGCAGCGCGGCATAGACCAGCCCCTGATCCAGCTTGCGGATGTCATTGCTGACCAGCCCCTGAAGGAAACTGTCGGTGTCGGCACCACTCAGGCGCAGGATACGGCGGCTGGGCATCTGGGGTCCTCGTCATCATGTTCGACCCCGTGATATAGGAGAAGCGCACCGCCTGACCAGAGGCCGCAGGAGACCGCCCGTGCCCGCACCGCTCAGCATCGTGATCCCGACCCTTCAGGCCGAAAGCGGCCTGCCGCGCCTGCTGGAGGCGCTGATCGAGGGGCTGCCAAGCGGCCTGATCCGCGAGGTGATCGCAAGCGATGGCGGCTCGCAGGACGCGACTTGTGCAATTGCCGAGGCGGCAGGCGCGCAGGTACTGATCGGCCCGCCCTCTCGCGGGGGGCAGTTGCGGCGCGGCTGCGACGCGGCGCGGGGCGACTGGCTGTTGGTGCTGCATGCCGACACGCTGCCCGATCCCGGCTGGGCCGAGGTGGTGGCGGATCACATCGCGGCCAGCGAGGATGTGGCCTGTTTCCGGCTTGCCTTTCGCGCCAGCGGTCTGGCGGCGGTCTGGGTGGCGGGCTGGGCCAATCTGCGCACGCGACTGTTTGGTCTGCCCTATGGCGATCAGGGGCTGCTGATACGGCGGCACGATTACGAGGCGGCGGGCGGCTATCCCGACCAGCCGCTGATGGAGGATGTGCATCTGGTGCGTGCGCTGGCCCGTGCGCCCGTGCTTTTGCCGCACCGGGCAGTAACCGGTGCCGAACGCTATCTGCACGGCGGCTGGCTGCGCCGGGGCACGCGCAACCTCTGGACGCTGATGCGCTATTTTGCGGGCACCGATCCCGAGGTTCTGGCCCGGGCTTACCGGAGATAGCACTTGCCCTCGCCGTGGTATGGGCAAGAATGCGATTACAACGCCGGGACCGGACGGGATGACTGAAACGGACAGGAAGTCAGAGGAACAGGCCGCGTGGGCGGCGCTGTTCGCGCGCGACCCGGACGGGGTGATCGCCTGTCCCGCCTGCGACCGGCTGCATGTGGCCACACCGGTGGCGCCGGGCCAGATCGCGCGCTGCACCCGCTGCCATTTCACCCTGATCGCGCCGCGCCGCGACACGCTGAACCGCACGCTGGCGCTGGCGCTCACTTCGGCGGTGCTGATGGTGGCGATGCTGGGCTTTCCCTTTCTGACCCTGTCGCGGCAGGGGCTGAGCCACGAGGTCTCTATCCTGGGCATGGTCACCGGGCTGGCCCATGGCTGGTACCTGCTGCTGGCGCTGGTGGTGGGGCTGTTCGTGATCGCCCTGCCGATGCTGAGGGCAGCGGCGCTGGTCTATGTGGTCTGGTCGCTGCGGCGTCCCCGGCTGGCGCCTGCCTCGCGCCGTATCTTCCGCCTGGCGGAGGCGGTGGCGCCCTGGGCGATGACCGAGGTGTTCATCATCGGGACCGGGGTGGCGCTGGTCAAGGTGGCGGGCCTGGCACGGGTCGATTTCGGCACCGCCTTCTGGCTCTTCTGCGTCATGGTTCTGGTGCTGGCGCTGAAGAACGCCTCGGTCTGCCGCTGGACCATCTGGGCGCTGATGCGCGAGAAAAGCCGATGACCCGCGCCGCCGACATGGGCTGGATCGGTTGCCACAACTGCGGCGCGGTGCACGCGCCCGGGCCGTCCCGCTGCCGGACCTGCGGTGCGGTGCTGCATGCACGCCTGCCCAACAGCCTGCAAAAGGTCTGGGCCTGGCTGTTGACCGGGGTGCTGTTCCTGATTCCCGCCAATCTCTATCCGCTGCTCAGCAACGAGATTTTCGGCCATGAAGAGGGGCATACCATCCTCGAAGGCATCGTTCTGTTTGCCCGCTCGGGTGATCTGTTGGTGGCCGGGGTGATCTTTCTGGCCAGTTTCGTGATCCCGGTGGTCAAGGTGGTGGTGATTGCGCTGTTGGCCTGGTCGGTGCATTTCGACTGGCAGATGGACCGGCGCAGGCGGCTGTTGCTTTATGAATTCGTCGAATTCATCGGTCGCTGGTCGATGATCGACGTGTTTGTGGTGGCGCTCTTGACCGGGTTGGTTCATCTGGGGGCGATCCTGTCGTTCCTGCCGGGATTGGGAGCGGTGTGTTTCGCCTTCTCCGTGATATGTACCATGCTGTCGGCGCAGGCCATGGACGCCAAATTGATTTGGGATGACGATCGGGATGAGTGACGCTCCGCAGCTGCGGCAACCGGATATCGAAACGCGCGTGGCGCGCGGCTGGCGCGGCCTGTCGCTGGTCTGGCTGGTGCCGGTCGCCGCCGTGGCCGGCGCGCTTGCGCTGGTCGGGCAGAACTATTCCAACCGCGACATTCCCATCCGGATCGAATTTGCCGATGCCACCGGGATCGAGGTCGACAAGACCGAGATCCGCTTTCGCGAGGTTTCGGTGGGCCGGGTCAGCGGCATGCGCTTCAGTGAGGATCTGAGCCGCGTGATCGTCGAGGCCGAGATCCACCGCGAACTGGAACGATATCTGGACAGCGATGCACGGTTCTGGCGGGTCACGGCCCGGGTGGGGCCGGGCGGTATCAGCGGGCTGAACACGCTGCTCTCGGGTGCCTATATCGCCGCCGACTGGGACGCGGTCGAGGGCGAGGCGGAACGTGATTTCGTCGCCGAGGCCGAGGCGCCCGCCGTGCCGCCGGGCACCAAGGGGCTGGCGGTGGTGCTGATCGCGCCCGACAGCGGCTCGGTCTCGGTGGGGGCGCCGATCCTGCACAAGGGCGTGCAGATGGGCAAGATCGCCGCCGTGCGCTATGACGCGCTCAGCGGCTCGGTCCTGTTGACCGGCTTCATCGAGGCGCCGCATGACAAGCTGATCAACTCGGCCACCCGATTCTGGAACGTGTCGGGCGCGGGGCTGGAACTGGGCGAGGGTGGCATCCAGCTCAAGGTCGACAGCCTTGCCTCGCTGTTGCAGGGAGGCATTGCCTTCGACACCGCCATCTCGGGTGGCAAGGCGTTGGGCAAGCGGCCGATCTTTGACCTTTATGCCACCGAAGAGTCTGCCCGGGACAGCCTGCTGGGTGACAGCCTGCAAGCCACCGTCGAGGTGATGTCGAGTTTCGAAGGGTCGGTGCGCGGGCTCAAGATCGGGTCCGAAGTGATGTTCCGGGGCGTAAAGGTCGGGCAGGTGCGTCATCTCTCGGCCGAGATCGACGAGAGTGCGGGGGGCAGGCCCGATATCCGCATGCAGGTCATCTATACGATCGAGCCGGGGCGACTGGGTCTGCACGATGTCTCGACACCCGACGATACCCTGTCGCTGCTGGCCACGATGGTCGAGCGCGGTGGCGTGCGGGCGCAGCTGATGCCGGCCTCGTTCTTCTCGGGCGGGCTGGTGGTGCAGTTGCAGGAAAACCCCGATGCGCCCGCCGCCACGCTGGATCGCGAGGCGACGCCCTTCCCGGTCATGCCCTCGTTGCCGACCCCGCCCGACACGCTGGCGGTGGCCTCGCAGAATGTGCTGGACCGGGTGGCGGCGCTGCCGGTCGAGGAACTGATGCAGCGCGCAATCGAGACACTGGAAAACGTCAACGTCATCTTGGCCGACGGCGATACCCGGCGGATCCCCGCCGATCTGCGCGACATGCTGGGCAATGTGAATGCGGTGGCGGGGTCGGAAAGCCTGCAGAAGCTGCCCGACGACCTGCGCCAGGCGCTGGCCTCGGTCAATGCAGTCCTGGCACGGTTCGAGGCGGAGGAGGGCGCGCAGAAACTGGTTTCCGCGCTTGAGGGGGTGCGGACCGCCGCGACCGGTATTTCGGCGGCCAGCGCCGAACTGCCCGCGCTGGTCCGGGATATCGACGCGCTGGTGGCCAAGGCGGATGCCTTGCCGCTGGAGGAGGTCGTGGCCTCGGCCGACCGGGTCCTGCAATCCGCCGATACGCTGTTGCGCAGTGAAGACGTGGAACGGGTGCCCGCCGCGCTGAACGCGGCGCTGGAGCAGGCCGAACAGACGCTGGTGTCGATCCGCGATGCCGCCGGGTCGGTCAACAACACGCTCACTACATTTGAAGAGAAACAGGTCGCCCAGACCCTGGTCGATGCGCTGGGCGATATGCGCACCGCTGCCGCCAATGTCGAAACCGCCAGCGCCGAGCTGCCGCAGCTGGTCGCCGATATCGACCGGCTGATCGAGACCGCCAATGCGCTGCCGCTGGCCGATGTGACTGCCTCGGCCGACCGGGTGCTGCAATCTGCCGACGCCTTCCTGCGCAACGAGGATATGGACAAGGTGCCCGGCGCGCTGGCCGGTGCGCTGGGAGAGGCCCAGCGCGCTCTGGAAGAGTTGCGGCAGGGCGGCGCGGTTGAAAACCTCAACCGAACGCTGGAAACCGCCAGCACGGCGGCGGACTCGGTTGCCCTGGCGGTGCAGACCCTGCCGGATCTTGCGGCGCGGCTCGACGCATTGGCCGACAGCGCCGAGGCGACCATCGGCGCCTATGGCCCCGGTTCGCCCGTCAACCGCGAGGTGCAGGCCGCCATCGGCGATCTGCGCGCCACCGTACGCTCGCTCAACGCGCTGGTTCAGGCGATCCGGCGCAAACCCAATTCCCTGCTCGTAGGACGCTGACCCATGAGACGACTGTTTGCCCTTGCTCTTCTGGCGCTGGCCGCTTGCGCCGGCCCCGAGGAACGCTATCTGCTGCCCGAGATCACCGGGGTCGAGACCTATCGCAGCAGCGCCCGTACCATCCAGGTGACGCGCATGGACCTGCCCGCCTATGTCAGCGACAGCGAAATCACGCTGTTGGGCGAGGATGGCGTGTTGCGGCCCACCAAGACCGGGTTCTGGGCGGATGAGCCCGAACGAGCCCTGACCGAGATGCTGGCGGCGGGGCTGGATCAGGCGCTGACCGCCTCGGTCGCCGCCGATCCCTGGCCGTTCGAGGGGCTGGCCGATATCCAGGTCGCGGTCAAGGTGCACCGCCTGTCGGGCGTGCCGGGGCAGGCGCTGGCCTTTTCCGGGCAGTATTTCCTGACCTCACCCGCGCATGGCAATCTGGAGCGCGCCCGGCGGTTTTCCTATTCGGTGCCGATGAACGAGGCCACGATCCCCGCCTTTGCCGCCGCCCAGACCGAGGCACTGCGCCTGTTGGTCAATGAGATCGCGAAAACCATTGCACGGGGCTAGCGCAGCTCGACGATGGATTTGCCCAGCCGGAAAGGCGCGGCAAAGCTGACCAGGCACAGTGCCAGCACCTGCACCAGCAGGATATGGGCATTGGCCTGTAGATACTCCCATTCCGATTTGAGCTTGCCGATCTGCGCGATCAGGTCCTCATAGGCGCGCGCGAGGATCTGGAAATCGCCCGCGATCAGCGGAACCTTGCGGCGCATCGCCTCGAGCGCCATCTCGGTCGGGGCATCGAGCGTGGTAAAGACCAGGAACTCGTCGACGGCAAAGGACTCGACCTGATCGGACATGTCGCGCATGCCGGGACTGCCGAACAGCAGGTGCAGACCGGCCAGCGGCGCCACCTCGCCGGTGACAGCGATGAAAAGCGGCAGATCGGCATTGCTGGCGGTCGAGGCAGACAGAAACTCGACCTTCTCGCACAGGACGGCGATGTCGTCGTCATAGGCCGGGTCGCAGAATCGCAGCCGGAAGCGCGCCGCGTCGCGGTCGAATGCGGCGGTGGCGGCATAGGCGATGTCGATCTGGCGGTCGAGGCGCGAGTGATCGGCCTTGTACAGCCCCGCCAGCACCGCCACCAGCGCGCCAACACCGCCCAGTACGACCCAGACCAGATCGGCGATTTTCCACGCCCGATGCCCTGCGGGCTTGTACAACAGCAACCAGCCCGTGCCCAAACAGCCGGCAAGAAAACAGAACAGGATCAGTGGCAGTTGGTTATCTGTGAGGACGTTCATGCACCGAAGTTAGGGTAAGCACCTGCGATCCTGCAATGGCAGCGCAGTATTCTTGTGAATAGCTGTGAGACGGGCGGCGATACCTCTCGCCAGGCGGAACCCTTGTAGCGGCAGGACGGGCTTTTGCCGGTTGTGTAGAGTCTAGGCGCGGTTACAGTCATGGACGACAGATCTGACGTCAGGAGAGCCATGACCTTGTTTAACGATCTCGCGCGCCGGTTCTTTCCGGCCATTCCCAGTGTCGACTCCGCATATGGGATCAAGCTGGCAGAGAACACCGGGGACTGGACATACAAGTTTTATGTCAGAGGATCGTACGGGTTCTATTTCTCGGATTATCTGAAATCGGTGGACGAGCCTTTTGTCTTTCTCGATATCGGTGCGAACCAGGGTCTTTATGCGGTGATAGCCGCGCTCAACCCCAATTGCAGGAAAGTGCATGCCTTCGAACCGGTTGCGGATACGGCGGTCTTTCTCAAGCGCAATCTGCGCCTGAACCGGTGCCGATCCGTTCGGGTGCATCGTGCGGCGGTATCCGATCACGTGGGAACGGCGCAGATCACGCTGAGACAGGATCATTCCGGCGCGGCCTCTCTCGAAGGTATGAATGGCCGCAAGCTCGACGAACCCGGCCGGGTGATCGAGATAAAGACCCTGTCAGCGGCAGAGCTGCAAAGAAAGATCGGTACGCCCAGGGCCCGCGTGATCGTCAAGATCGACGTCGAGGGGCACGAAGAGGTGGTGCTGGCGCAACTGATGCAATGCGCCTTTTTCGACCGGGTTACCGACCTGTTCTATGAGTGCAACGAAAGCTGGATTTCGCCACAACGGATCGAGACGTCGTTGCGCGCGCGTGGCTTTACGCGCTTCGACCGGCAGGGTGAGGGCACGCATTACGACATTCACGTCCGGCGCTGATAGACCGGCGCAATGGCCCCGGCTGTCGGGAGATTGTCCAGATCAGCCGAGGGGGCGGGTTGGACCCCGCCCCCCTGTTGCTAAAGACCGAGGGGGAAACGGGAGGTTACTTGCCCTTGGCGCGGGGGGCGACGGGGGCGGGTTTCGCCAATCCGGCAGTGGCCAGCACCTTGGGCTTTTCCTTCTTCGGTTTCTTGGCCTCGCGGTTGCCGCGATTCTTTTCCTTGGACATGGGTTTTCTCCTGACGGGTCCGGCGGGCACCATGCCTGCCGAGAGGGGTAGCTTGGCCGTTGCTCTGGGTGTCAGGGTTGCCTGACCCAAAGGGGTCAGGGCGATGAGACTTTCGACGCAGCAGGGGCGCGGGGCCTTGCGGTCAACCGCCGCCTGCATGGGAGAATCTATGCTTGGGTTTGGGGTGCCGCAAGAGGGGTGACGGGTGATGGGGGCGGTATTTTTATGGGGATGTGTGGGCGGTGGGCAGGACTGCCCACCCTACTTGAGACGTTCTCCAATATAAAACAAAGGCTTGGCATCAGTTTCTTTTAACTACCCGAAAGCGTATTGATTCTTTTAATGCATTCAGGTCTGAAACATCAAGTTGATGGTGTATAACTCGATGGCAAGTCGGGCAAAGGACCAAGAAATCATCTGGAATTTTGTAGCGCCGACTTTCGCCCTCTGCCAACTCTCTAATTGGTTTGCAGTGATGCACTTCCAGGGGCGTGTTTTTGAATGGTCCCTTGTAACCATAGTGCTCAAGAGGGTCTAGGCCGCAACCTTCGCAAATGACTCCTCGACGTTCCAAGACAGATACGCGTACGTTTCCTGCCCTTTCAATGCGCCTAGAAAGTATATAGGATCTTGTTTCTTGAATATCAGTGGTTCCAGATTCCTCCATCATTGCGTCAATAGGGGTCCGTCCTCCACGGTCAACCAAAGCTTTGTAGGCGGAAAGCATTGTTTCGAAATCACGATAAAAACGGTTTGGATCAATATGACCTGCTCGATAGCGGCGTCCAAATGCATGACCGGCTTCGTATCCGGCTGGAAGCTTATCGACTGATCCTAAATCAATGCTATCCAATTCGAATTTCTTGGAGTATTCTGGAACTCTTTCCGCCAAATCAATTGCTCTTCGCTTTAGAATTTCGCGCCCCTTTTCGTTTTCGCCAAATTCTCGATATACTTCAGTGGTGCCCTGATTAAGGGATAAGATTATTTCTTCAGTTTGCGCGTTGATTAAATAAGCGACATAAAATCCAGTTGTTGCAGAAGTGGTAATCAAAGGGTCAAAGAAAGCCAGCCACGGAACTGCAGCCCAATTTCCGGTGCCAACACTTGATCTAACTTTCAAATCATAAGGGAGGAAAATGAGCCTTTTCTTGGCTTCTAGTGCGATATCATGTCTTACATAGTTTCCGAACTCGCTTCCTGCAAAGTGCTTTCCTCTTTCAAACACATACTCACGAGCGAGTCGTGACAGCATCTCGTGAAGCATAAAGCCTCCTAAACATCCAACTCCTCCACGAACCGCGCGTTCTCCTGGATATACTGGAACCGCAATTCGGGTTTCTTGCCCATCAGCCGTTCCACCAGGTCGCCGGTCTCGCCGGGTTCGTCCTCGTCTATGGTGACGCGGATCAGCTTGCGGGTCTCGGGGTTCATGGTGGTGTCTTTCAGGTCCTTGGCGTCCATTTCGCCCAGACCCTTGAAGCGCGAGACGTCGATCTTGCCCTTGCCGCCCAGACCCTTGGCCAGCCATTCGTCGCGTTCGGCCTCGTCCAGGCAATAGACCCGTTTGGCGCCCTGGGTCAGGCGGTAGAGCGGCGGGCAGGCCAGATAGAGGTGCCCCGCGTCGATCATCGGCCGCATCTGGGTGTAGAAGAAGGTCATCAACAGCGAGGCGATATGCGCGCCGTCCACATCGGCGTCGGTCATGATGATGATCTTGTCATAGCGCAGGTCGTCGACGTTGAACCGTGTCCCCAGCCCGACCCCCAGCGCCTGGGTCAGGTCGCTGATCTCCTGGTTGGAGCCGAGTTTCGACGAGGCCGCGCCCAGAACGTTCAGGATCTTGCCCCTGAGCGGCAGCAGCGCCTGTGTCTTGCGGTCGCGCGCCATCTTGGCCGAGCCGCCGGCGCTGTCGCCTTCGACGATGAACAGTTCCGTGCCCTCGCGCGCGGTGGCGGAGCAATCGACCAGCTTGCCGGGCAGGCGCAGTTTCTTGGTGGCCGATTTGCGCTGGGTTTCCTTTTCCTGACGGCGGCGGATGCGTTCCTCGGCGCGGAGCACGAGGAAGTCGAGGATGGCGCCCGCGGATTTGGTATCGGCGGCGAGCCAGTTGTCGAAATGGTCGCGCACGGCGCCTTCGACCAGGCGCTGCGCCTCGACGGTGGCGAGGCGGTCCTTGGTCTGGCCCACGAATTCCGGCTCGCGGATGAAGCAGGAGACCAGCGCGCAGCCGCCTGTCAGCAGATCCTCGCGGGTGATCTGGGCGGCCTTCTTGTTGTTGATGAGCTCGCCATAGGCGCGGATGCCCTTGAGGATGGCGGACCAGAACCCGGCCTCATGCGTGCCGCCCTCGGGCGTGGGGACGGTGTTACAATAGGACTGGATGAAACCGTCGCGCGAGGGCGTCCAGTTAATCGCCCATTCGACCTTGCCGGGGGTGTTGAATTTCTCGGTGAAGTCGACGGTGCCGGCAAAGGGCTGCTCGGCATAGGTCGAGGCGCTGCCCAGCGTCTCCTTGAGGTAGTCGGCCAGGCCGCCGGGGAAGTGAAAGGTGGCCTCAAGCGGCGTTTCGCCATCGTCGATGGCCGATTTCCAGCGAATCTCGACGCCCGAGAAGAGATAGGCCTTGGAGCGGATGGATTTGAACAGGCGCCCGGGCTTGAACCTGTGGTGGCCGAAGATCTCTTCGTCGGCGTGGAAGGTGACGGTGGTGCCGCGCCGGTTGGGGGCGGCGCCGATCTGTTCCACGGGTCCGAGGGGGAGGCCGCGCGAGAAGCGCTGCTCATAAAGCTGCTTGTCGCGGGCCACCTGCACGACCATGGAATCCGAGAGCGCATTGACGACCGAGGCGCCGACACCGTGCAGGCCGCCCGAGGTCTGATAGGCCTTGCCAGAGAACTTGCCGCCCGCGTGCAGGGTGCAGAGAATGACCTCGAGCGCTGATTTTCCTGGGAATTTCGGGTGCGGGTCGACCGGGATGCCGCGGCCGTTGTCCCGCACGGTGAGCGCGTAATCGGCGTGCAGTTCCACCTCGATCCGGTTGGCGAACCCGGCCACCGCCTCGTCCATCGAGTTGTCGAGGATTTCGGCCACCATGTGATGCAGCGCGCGCTCGTCGGTGCCGCCGATATACATGCCGGGACGTTTGCGAACGGGTTCCAGCCCTTCGAGCACCTCGATCGAGGAGGCGTCGTAGGTGGCGGTGTTGGCTCCGCTGAGAAGATCTTCGGGCATGGGGCTGCTCATGTTCTTGGGTTGGCCTGCATTATGGCAGGTGATGTGGTCGGGGGAAAGAGGGACGCTAAGGGTTGTGGACAACTCCGCGCTTGTCTTTGTGTCGGGGCTGCGCTCCTCTGTTGGGAAGCGATACGAAGGGAATGCGCGCATGAGCTGGATAAGAACCATCCCCTTTACAGAGGCGACGGGCAAGCTGCGCCGACTCTATGACCGCGTGACCGGGCCGGGGGGCAATGTGGACAATATCATGATGGTGCATTCGCTCAGGCCTCACTCGATGGAAGGGCATATGGCGCTGTATGAGAATGTGCTGCACCACACGGGCAACAGCATTCCCAAGTGGTTTCTCGAAGTGCTAGGCGTCTGGGTCAGTTCACTGAATGGCTGCGTTTACTGTGTCGAGCATCATTTCGCAGGGTTGGTACGGCTTTTGAGCGACCCGGCTCGCAGCGATGCGATCCGGGCGGCGATCGAGGCGGGGGCGCCCGAACAAGCGCCGCTTGAGGCGCGCGAGAGGGCCGCGATGGTCTACGTGCGCAAGCTGACCGAGGCACCGGCGGACATGTTCGAGGCTGATGTCGCGGCTCTGCGCGCGGCAGGCTGGGACGATGGCGAGATCCTCGAAATAAACCAGGTCTGCGCCTATTTCGCTTATGCCAACCGGACGGTGCTGGGGCTGGGCTGTTCGACCGCGGGCGATGTTCTGGGGCTGTCGCCGGGCAATTCCGAAGATCCCGACGACTGGGGGCACCGCTAGGGGGCGCTGCCCCCCGGTGCAAAATTCGCAGAATTTTGTCACCTCCCCCGGAGTATTTGCAGCAAAGTGAAGGGTGGAGGCGGGACCTGCCATGGAAAGATCTGCCAATTTGTAACGTTTTCTTGACACGGATCAACGCGGCGACACTGCGGGGCGGCTAAAGTCGCGCCCAGATCGGAAAGAACGGAAAACGAGGAGACAGAACTCTTGGAGAAAGCAAAGCCCATCGCCCCGCAAAAAGACAGCAAGGCCAACGGCGCGGGTGCCGCCGATCCCGTCGTCAAGGTGGTCGGCGCGCAAGACCCGGCTGCCGATGCCAAGGTTGAAACCGTGGCCGTGCCCTTGATGGAGGCGGGGCCGCGATCGGCGCGGAACCGGCGGATGCCGACCCCGGAGAGCGTGCGTCATGCCTTTGAAAGCGGCAAGTATCCCTATAGCCGCAAGATGTCCCGCCGCCCCTACGAGGCGGAAAAGGCGATGTTGCAGGCGGAGTTGCTGAAGGTTCAGCTCTGGGCGCAAGAAACCGGCGAACGCTTTGTGCTGTTGTTTGAGGGTCGCGATGCTGCCGGCAAGGGGGGCACCATCAAACGGTTCATGGAACACCTGAACCCGCGCCAGGCCCGCGTGGTCGCCCTGAACAAGCCCACCTGGGAGGAAAAGGGCCAGTGGTACTACCAGCGCTATGTGCAGGAACTGCCCACGGTGGGTGAAATGGTGTTCTATGACCGCTCCTGGTACAACCGCGCGGGTGTCGAACGGGTAATGGGCTTTTGCACGCCCAATGAGTATCTGGAGTTCATGCGCCAGACGCCGGACCTGGAGCGGATGCTGGTGCGCTCGGGCATCCGGCTTTACAAATACTGGTTCTCGGTCACTCAGGACGAGCAGCAGCGCCGCTTCAAGAGTCGCGAGACCGACCCGCTGAAACAGTGGAAACTGTCGCCGATCGACAAGGCGAGCCTCGACAAGTGGGACGATTATACCGAGGCCAAGGAGGCGATGTTCTTTTACACCGACACCGCCGATGCGCCCTGGACCATCATCAAGTCGAACGACAAGAAACGTGCCCGCCTGAACTGCATGCGGCATTTCCTGTCGACCCTTGATTATCCTGGCAAGGATATCGAGGTGGTCGGCGCACCTGACCCGCTGATCGTGGGCCACGCGCATCACGTGATCCACAAGTCCGAGCATATCCTGGGCACCGCCCTGCACCCCGACCAGCGGGCGAAGCAGGACTGATCTCGGTCGCCGCCACCTGCGGGAGCTTTAGTCGCCGCCGCCCGCGGCGAGCGCGCGCTGGAAGGCCGGGCGCGCGGCCATGGTGGCGGCGAATTCGGCGAGCCGGGGAAACTCTGCCGCACGGCCCAGCCGCGCCACCACGCCGGCGGGAAAGCTGAGCAGGATGTCGGCGGCGCTGAGCCCATCCAGTACGAAATGGCCCGAGGGGCGCAGGCTCTTTTCCATGAAGCGGAAATGGCTGGTCAGTTCCGACTGGATGCGCGGATGCAGCGGCGCGCCTGCCTCGCCCAACAGGCCTACATAGAGATTGAGCAGGATCGGCGTCATCACCGAGCCTTCGGCGAAATGCATCAGTTCCAAGTGTTCGGCCCAGGCGGGGCTGTCCTGCGGCGGCATCATCTGCGGCGCGTGGCGGGTGCAGAGGTAGTCGACGATGGCGCCGGATTCGGCCAGCCGGATACCGTCGGTCTCGATCACCGGCGATTTGCCCAGCGGGTGGATGGCGCGCAGTTCGGACGGGGCGAGGCGGGTCTTGGGGTCGCGCTCGTACCGGATGACGTCGTAGGGCAGGCCCAGCTCCTCGAGCAGCCAGAGGATGCGCAGCGAGCGGGATTGGGCGAGGTGGTGGACGGTGATCATGAGGTGGTCTCCGGTTGGGGCATCCAGTTCAGGATGGCGGCGGCAACCCGGTCGGGCGCCTGATGGCACAGCCAGTGGTCGGTGCCGGGGATGGTGATGCGGGTGAGCTTTGGTGCGAAATCCTCGAGCCCCTCGGTCGCCTCGGGCAACAGCGCGCGGTCGTCCGGCCCCCAGAGCAGCAGATGCGGGCAGCGCACCCGTAACCGGTCGAGCGGCAGGTCGGGCAGATCGGTGCGCGGTTGCCCGGGGGCGGCGATCACCAGAGGCGAGGCGCGGTACCAGTTGAGCATGGCGTCGAGCCTGCCGGGGCGTGCCCATTCGGCCTTGTAGTCCGCCAGCCGCGCGGGGCTAAGCCAGCCCTGCCCGCCCATGTAGCGGGTGAAGAAACCGGTCAGTGCCTTGTAGTCATCGGCGGCGAAATGCTGGGTCGCCTCGGGCGCGCGCAGGGCGTTCATGTATTGCGAGGCCGCCGATTGCGCGCCGCCCGCCGCCAGCGCGCGCTGGAACGGCACCGGGTGAACGCCATTGGCGATGATCAGGCGGTCGACCAGTTCGGGGCGGAACATGGCCAGCCCATAGGCCACCGCCGCGCCCCAGTCATGCCCCAGCACGGTGAGCGGCGCACCGAGGGTTTCGGCCAGCGCAGCCATGTCCGCAACCAGATGTGAGGTGGCGTAATGCGCGACGCCCTCGGGCGCCCAGCTCTGGCCATAACCGCGCTGATCGGGGGCGATGCAGTGGAAGTGGTGGGCCAGATGCGGCGCGAGGTCGGCCCAGGCGCCGCCAAATTCTGGAAAGCCGTGCAGCATCAGCAGCGGCGGCAGCGCCGGATCGCCCCAGCGGCGCAAAAAGAACGGGTTGTCGTTCAGATCAATCGTCTCTGTCTGCATTGTCATTTGCTCGTCTCCAGCAACTGGGACATTGCCGCCTGCATCGGGCGTAGGCGGTCAAATGCCACCACGATGCGCCCGAGCAGGTCGCTCCCTTCGGGCGGCAGGTCGATCCAGGCGGTCAGCGACTTGCGCCGGGCCAGATCGGCTAGCGCATCCCCGGGCGCGATTGGGGGCGCGGGCCGTTTCAGTTCCGGTTCGGACAGGCGCAGCCCCTGATCCATCAGCGCCGCGAGTGCCGCGCGCAGCACCTCGCCCCGCTCGGGCAGGCTGGCGCGATAGCGGGCCAGCGTGGCCGTGTCGAACCCCATCCGCCCGCCGCCTGCGGTGACATAGTCGGGCGAGACGCCAAAGAACCATTGCGCCCCCTCCGGCGTGGTCCAGAGCAGGTGTAGATGGGTGTTATAGGGCGTCTTGTCCTTGGAAAACCGCACATCGCGCTGCGTTCGGAACAGTTTGGTCGCGGTGCCCGGCCCCAATCGCGCCGCCACCTGATCCAGCAACAACTCTGCAGGGCGTTTCAGCTCTGCGTCGTAACGTGCTTTCCGCGCCGTGAACCAGTCGCGGCTGTTGTTGGCCGCCAACTCAGCCAAAAAGGCGCGGGCTTCGGGGATCAATCGGTCGAACGGGTCTGGCATCGCACCCTCTTTAGTTGAGGAGACTCTGTCAGGCTATCAGGATAGGACGGTGGCGCAAACGGCGAAGATGGTACTTGCCCTCACCTCTGCCCGCACCTAAGCCTGACCGGATGACCAAGGTGATGACATATCGCGGCCATGCAAGGGCAATCGCGGTGCTGGGCCTGCCGCTGATCGGCGGGCATCTGGCGCAATTCGCCATCGGGCTGACCGATACGGTCATGCTGGGCTGGTATGGGGTCGAGGCGCTGGCGGCGGTGACGCTGGGCAGCAGCTATTTCTTCGTGCTGTTCCTGATGGGCGCGGGCTTTGGCTGGGCGGTGATGCCGATGGTGGCCGCCGCTGCCGCCGAGCGGGACGAGACCAGCATCCGGCGGGCGACTCGGATGGGGCTCTGGGCCTCGCTGATCTTTACGGTGCTGGCCTTGCCCCTGTTGATCTGGTCGCAGCCGATCCTGCTGGCGTTGGGGCAGGAGCCCGAGATTGCCACCATGGCGGCAGAGTATCTGCGAGTCGCGGGCTGGGGTATGATGCCGGCGCTGACGGTGATGGTTCTGAAATCCTATCTCGCGGCGCTGGAGCGGACGCAGGTCGTGTTTTGGATCACGGTCCTGTCGGTCTTTGCCAACGCAGCTGCCAACTATGCTCTGATCTTCGGCAATTGGGGGGCGCCGGAATTGGGAATAACCGGGGCGGCGATTGCCTCGATCTGCACCCAGATGGTGTCGCTGGTGGCGGTGGTGGCCTATGCGCTGTGGGTCCTTCCGCAGCACACGCTGTTCCGCCGCTTCTGGCGACCGGATGGCGAGATGTTCCGGCGCGTGGTGCGGCTGGGGGTCCCAATTGCCCTGACCAATTTGGCCGAGGTGAGCCTGTTTTCCGCCTCTGCCGTGATGATGGGCTGGCTGGGGGCGGTGCCGCTGGCCGCCCATGGGATCGCGATCCAGTTGGCTGCGGCCACGTTCATGGTGCATCTGGGCTTGTCGAATGCCGCGACTATCCGGGCGGGCAATGCCTATGGCCGGCGCGACCGCGAAGGGATGGCGCGCGGCGGCAAGGTGGTGATCGCGATGTCGCTGATGATGTCCCTGGTGACGATCGCGCTGTTCTTGACCTGCGCCGAGCCGCTGATCTCGCTCTTCATGGAGCCGGACGACCCGAACCGGCCCGAGATCCTGGCCATCGGAGTCGGGCTGCTGGCGATGGCGGCGCTGTTCCAGCTGGTCGATGGTGCACAGGTGATGGCGCTGGGCCTGTTGCGCGGGGTGCAGGATACGACCGTGCCGATGATCATGGCCGCGGTCAGTTACTGGCTGGTCGGCATCCCGGCCTCTTACATGCTGGGATTCGTGCTGCACTGGGAAGGGATCGGCGTCTGGGCCGGCCTTTCCCTGGGGCTCGCTTGCGCGGGAAGCTTGCTGATGACCCGGTTCTGGTGCCGCTCGATCCGCTTGTTGAACTAGCCGCACGCGCGGTTCAGGCACATTTTCTTGCAAAGAAAATGTCCAAAGAAAATGAGATTTTCTTTGGCAGAATTTCTTTGAAATTCTGTTTGCCGAAAGGGGGCGACCTTCAACCCTTCATCAGCCGGTCCGCCTTCTTACGGACGAGCACCGAACGCAGGTCGTGCATGGCCAGTAACAGGGCGTCGGTGACCTCTTCCAGCTGCGCGTCGCTCGCCTTGGATTGCACCCAATGCGTGGTCAGGTTCAGGTAATCCACCGCCCGGTGGATATCGTCGATATCGCGCCGCGCCAGCAGGTTGGTGCGCTCGGCCATCCAGCGCTTGATCTCGCGCAGATCCTCGGGGCTGAGCGTGCGCCCGCCTTGGGGCTTTATATCGCCATTCTTGACGTTGACGACGGCAATGTGATCCATCTCGATCCGGCGCTGGCGGTTTTCCGTGTCGACGCGAAAGACAAAGGCGCCGTTTTCCCGGACCCGGAAGTAATAGTCTGGCAATTCGGCGCCCATTCCGGTGTCTCCCGTTTCAGGTCAGTGACGCGCAGAAGCGCTGGATGCGGGTGCAGGCCTCGGTCAGGGCCGCATCGGAGGCAGCGTAGCTGACGCGGAAATTCGGGGAAAGCCCGAAGGCCGCGCCAAACACCACCGCCACGTCGGCCTCTTCCAGCAATGCAGTGCAAAAGGTCTCGTCGCTGTCGATCACGGTACCGCTGGGCGTGGTCTTGCCGATCAGGCCGGCAATCGAGGGATAGACATAAAACGCGCCCTCGGGGGTGGGGCATTCGATGCCGTCGATGGCATTCAGCATCGAGATCACCAGGTCGCGGCGGCGTTTGAAAAGCGTTGCGTTCGGGGCCAGGAATTCTTGCGTGCCGTTCAACGCCTCGACCGCTGCCCATTGGCTGATGGTGCAGGGGTTCGAGGTGGATTGCGACTGGATCTTGCGCATGGCCGCGATCAGTTCGACCGGGCCCGCCGCATAGCCGATGCGCCAACCGGTCATCGCATAGGCCTTGGACACGCCATTGCAGGTCAGCGTGCGCTCATACAGTCCCGGCTCCACCTGTGCGGGGGTGCAGAATTCGAACCCGTCATAGGCGAGATGTTCATACATGTCGTCCGACATCACCCAGACATGCGGGTGACGCATCAGCACATCGGTCAGCCCCTTCAACTCGTCCCGGCTGTAGCCCGCGCCGGTCGGGTTCGAGGGCGAGTTGAAGATGAACCATTTCGTGCGCGGCGTGATTGCGGCCTCAAGTTGCGCCGGTGTCAGCTTGAATGCGGTCTCCAGCGCGGTTTCCACCACCACCGGTGTGCCGCCGCCCAGCAGCACCATGTCGGGATAGCTGACCCAATAGGGGGCGGGGATGATCACCTCGTCACCCGGGTTCAGTGTCGCCATCAGGGCATTATAGAGGGTCTGCTTGCCGCCGCTGCCGACCGAGACCTGGGCGGGGGTATAGGTCAGCCCGTGATCGCGCTGCATCTTGGCACAGATCGCCTGTTTCAGCTCGATGATGCCATCGGGTGCGGTGTATTTGGTCTTGCCCGCCGCAATGGCGGCGGTTGCGGCATCCTTGATGTTCTGCGGCGTGTCGAAATCCGGCTCGCCCGCGCTCAGCCCGATGATGTCGCGGCCTTCGGCCTTGAGTTCGGCCGCCTTGGCCGTCATGGCAACGGTGGGCGAGGGTTTGACGCGGGACAATGTCGCAGACAGGAAACTCATGGCGGCCTCGGTTTGAATGTTGCGCGTCCCTGTCATAGGGTGCGCCCAACCGACGATCAAGCAGGTTGCGGAGGCAACCGGAAAGGACCGCTATGAGCGACGAAACCGATTGGTACGGACCCGAGGCCGCGACCTTTGGCGACCGTCTGGCTGCGGCGCGCGAGGCCGCGGACATGACCCAGGCGCAACTGGCCCGCCGTCTTGGGGTAAAAAAGAGCACGATCAGCGGCTGGGAAAACGACCTCTCCGAGCCGCGCGCCAATCGTCTGTCGATGCTGGCGGGGCTGCTGAATGTCTCGATCGTCTGGCTGATCACCGGCGAGGGGCAGGGCGGCGAGGTGTTGACCGAGACCGACGAGACCGCCCGCGACATGGCGGCCTTGCTGACCGAATTGCGCAGCCTTCGCGCTGATCTTCAGGCCAGCGGCCAACGCGCCGCGCGGCTGGAGAAGCAGCTGCGCCAGATCATGGAGCAAACCGAGTGAGCGAAAGCCGCGAAACCCGGATCAAACGGATGCGCATGCGGTCGATGCGGCGCGGGATCAAGGAGATGGATCTGATCCTGTCCGCCTATGCCGACCGCAATATCGAGGCGATGGATGCGGGCGCGCTCGATCTTTACGACGCGCTGCTGCACGAGAACGATCAGGATCTCTATCAATGGGTCACGGGGCAGGTTTCTGCCCCGGACCGCTATCGGGATCTGATCGCGGATATCTCGCAAACGTTTCAAAAATAACACAGTTTTCAACTTAACTGATTCTTTGGGTTTTCGTCTCAGAGTGTTCGGCAAGCAGCAGCGAGTCGGAGAGACGGATGAGTATGGAGAGGCAGATCGCCCAGGCCGGCGCCAAAGGCTTCATGGCAAACTATCTGGAGGCGCTGTCTCTGGTCGAGCGGTTGCACCGGCTGCTGCTCGACGTCATCAAGGACGAGTTCGAGCGGGTCGGCGTGCTGGAAATCAACGCGGTACAGGCGCTTTTGCTGTTCAATATCGGCGATAACGAGGTGACTGCGGGCGAATTGAAAAGCCGCGGCTATTACCAGGGCAGCAATGTCAGCTACAACCTCAAGAAACTGGTCGAGATGGGCTATATGCATCACCAGCGCTGCGAGATCGACCGCCGGTCGGTTCGGGTCAGGCTGACCCAGCGCGGGCGCGAGATCCGCGATGTGGTGGCCGAGCTGTTCATGCGCCATGCCGAGGGGCTGCAAAGCCGGGGCGTGCTGGGGCCCGACGGAATCGAGGAGATCACCTCGGCGCTGAAACGGGTGGAGCGGTACTGGACCGATCAGATCCGGTACATTTATTGAGGCAGGACAGGCCCAGGCAGAACAGGCGCGTGTAGCTGCGTCGCGGTGCGGGCGGGAAGGGCAGAGAGAACCAGCCCCTCCAGCTCGCGCCGCAGTTTGCGCTCCATTGCGGCCTGATAATCGTCATATCCCAGCGCCACCTCGACAAAGGCGCCGGGTCCCAGGATCACCCAGGCGCCGTAATAGGCCGACAGCTCTCCAATCTGGGTCTGGCGGAGGTCCGTGGAGGTCATGCTGTCCGCGCCAATGACCAGCGCGTTGACGGTCAGGTCGGTGCCCTCCAGCGCGGCCTTTACGGCGCGCGGATGCGGACCCATGTTGTGCTTGCCATCGCCGGACAGGTCGAGTGTGCGTTTCCAGCAATCGGGCTGTTGGGCCAGCAGGGTGGCCCCGTATCGCATCGCGGGGCCGACGGCCGTGCCCGGCGGCGCCGCAGCTCTGCGGGTGGCGCGCAGGGTGGCCGCGACCGCCTCCAGATCGGCTGTGGTGCCGATCTGCCGCCAGGGGAGGATCAGGCGCTGAAACCCCGGTTCGCTCCATTCATAGACGGCCAGCCGGATCGGGTGGCCGGGCATCGCCAGCAGGCGCGACTGAACCGCGGGCGACAGCAGTGCGGCGGCCAGCCCGTCGAGTTGCAACCGGTATTCGCGCGCATCGACCGAGCCGGATACGTCGAGCCCCAGTGCCAACGCCTGCCGACACCCGGCCCAGCCGGGCGCGGGCAGCAGCAGGACCAGAAGCGTCAACACGCGGATCATCGCAGCCCCCCGATCACCAGCCCGGACAGTTCCCGTTCCAGCTTGCGCCGCATGGCGCGTTCGAAATCGGCAAAGCCTTGCGCCACCTCGAGAAAGGCACCGGGGCCATGCAGCACCTCGGTCTCGAAATAGGGGATCAGCTGAATCTCGGTCTCGTATTCGGCCCCGTTGATAGCCAGCCCGTTCACGGTAATCCCGTCAAACGCTGGTGTGGCATAGGCCGCGCGTGGGCCGAAGCCCTCGTTATTCTCGCCATCGCCCGACAGGTCGATCGTGTGGAACAGGCAGTCGGGACCGCCCGCCAGCAGCGCCGCGCCATAGGCCAGTGCGTGTCCCATTGCGGTGGGCGCCTCGGTCGTGGCGCGCTGAGACGCCGCAATCAGGGCGGCGGCGCTCTCCAGATCGGCGCGCGAGCGGATCAGCACCCAGTCGACCAGCAGGTGCTGGTCGGTCGGCCCGCTCCACTCATAGGCGGCAAGTGCCACCGGCTGCGGGGTCGACAAGGCCGCGCGCACCACTTCGGGGGCCAGCAACGCCGTCGCCAGCCCTTGTCGTTGCAACCGATCCTCGCGGGCATCGACCGAGCGCGATACATCGAGCGCCAGGGCAAGGGCCAGGCGGCATTCCACAGCCGACGCCTGCGTTGCCAGCAGTGCAAGCAGACAGGCAGCGGCGCCTCGGCGCATCACCAGTGGCCGGTGCTGTCCATGCTGACCCAGGGTTCGGCCGGGTCCAGCGCGGCACCGTTCTGCAACAGCTCGATCGAGATATTGTCGGGCGAGCGGATAAAGGCCATGCGCCCGTCGCGCGGTGGCCGGTTGATGGTGATACCGTTCTCTTGCAGCATCGCGCAGGTGGCATAGATGTCGTCGACCCCATAGGCGAGATGCCCGAAATGGCGGCTGTCGCTGGGCAGCCCGTCGTCACCATCCCAGTTATAGGTCAGCTCCAGCGGCGTCTCGTCCTGCCCGGGTGCGGCCAGATAGACGAGGGTAAACCGCCCCTCTTCGCTGTCGTAGCGGCGGATTTCGCGCAGACCGAGCAATTCGTAGAAGGCCATGGATTTTTCCAGGTCCTTCACGCGGACCATGACATGCAGATATTTGAGCGGCATCGCTTGTTTTCCTGTGCTGGGTGTCGAGACGAAGCCTAGCGCAGTGGCCGGCAATGTCGAGACTGCCTAGAACGCGGATTGGATGCCGAAATTCACCCCGAAACGGCGCGCATCATAAAGCGCGATGTTGCTTTCGGTGCGCGAGGCGCTGATGCGCATGGTCGGGTTGAAGCCGTAATAGTCTATCTTGTTGAAGATCAGCGTGAAATCCGCCTCGTACTTGTCTTCCTGCCGGCCGTTGCGATCATGCGGAGAGACATCGTAGTCGCGGCTGCGGGCCCAGAGACCCAGTTGCGCGGTGGCGCCAAGGATCGGTTTGGCAAAGGTGATCTGGGCCCGCAGCGCGATTTCGTCGAACTCGTCTGCGGCCAGGTTCGAGGTCGCCACCGCCCCGGTCAGATTGGTCCACAGCGTCGTCCCCCCCGCGAGCGGCAGGGTATAGGACAGATCTGCGCGTATCGTGTCCTGATCACTGCGGGTGACACCCCATTGCCGTTCGGTGGCGATGCGGGCGTTGATCTGGCGCCCCCTGTCCAGCTTGTAGCTTTGCCCCAGGCTGAGCCGCGCAAAGCGGGCATATTCGTTGCCGCCATACCAGCTCTGCCCGACATCGACAAAGAAACGGTATTCGCCGCGCCGGTCGAAATTGATGCCGCGCTGGCCATAGCCCAGCGTGTAGGAGGCGAAGGAAAAATCGCTGGCACGGGCGGTGGGGGCGAGTGCCTTGGCCTCGGAAGACAGCGAATAGGCGCGCAGATCGACCGACAGGATCAGGTCATGCGCGCGGGTCGGCAACTCGCGAAATCGGTATCGCGTTGTCAGCCCGAGCGCGTATTCGACCCCCGACAACGCCCGCGCCGATCCGCCCAGCTGATATTCCACCGGCTGACCATAGAGCACTTCGGACAGTTTGTAGTTCAGAAACGAGGATCGTTGTGACGAGCCGTTGTTGATGTTGCTGTCCGGGGTGATCGCAAAGGACAGCCGCGTCAGCCACGGATTCCGAGCGCGCACATAGCGGAAATCGCGCACGGCAATCCGGCTCAACTCCTCGGAGGGGGCATGTTCGACGGCGCGGCGCAGCCACCATTGCGCCAGGGTGCGCCGATCATCCGATGCCAGTGCCTGAGCCATGACCATCGAGCTTGCGTATTTTTGCTCGTCAGTCTCGGATAGTCGCCAAGCCTGCCGGGCAGATTCTCGGGCTTCGTCAAAGCGGCCGAGAGACCGCGCGGCACGGGAATGCACCAGCAGCGCTTGACGGTCCGCTGGATCCCGTTGCACCAAGGCTCTAGCATAGCTGTAGGCCTGCTCAGGTGCTCCGATGCGGAGCGCCTGAACGGCGGTGGCGCGCAATTCGTCGGGGCTCAACCGGGCGGGCCCCTGCGCAAGGGCAGGTGCCTGGATAAAACCAGCCATTAAGGCCAGAACAGCAACCGGGCGGCGTATCTTTGGCGGTAGCCGCATTACCGGCCTCAGTTGTAGACGATGAAGCCGCCGGTTTCACGGACCGATGGAGCAACCGGGTCACGCTTCGTTTCCAGAACGACCACCCCGACGATTTCGTCAGCGTTGTCGCCCGAGATGATGGCGTAATAGTTGCCTTCCTCGAACAGCTGCGCTCTACCTTCGTTGTCCACGTAATAGCTGGTCATCTTACCCAGCAACTCGCCATTGTCGTCCATCACACCGGGGCCCACGGTAAAGGTGGCAGTGGGAATTTCGGTCAAGGAAACATTGTTCTGCGTATTGATCCTGCTCAGCGTGCTGGTAGTGACGTCTTCGCCGTCCATATTCAGAATGCGGCGGTTGTCCATCACGCCGCGAACAGCATCGCCCCGTGTTCCGGTGGCATCATTGAAATCGTCGAAATCAATTGCGATGCGAATATCGGCTGTGGTGTATTCCAGCGCACCAACCCCGTTATAGTCTCGCAGACCGGCAACCTTGCCGGTGAAGAGGGCCTGGCCCGTGGTCGGTAGATTCACGTTGTTGTTGCGCTGATAGATAAAGCCACCAAAGCCATAGTCGACATAGGCGCCGGTCCGGACAATCGCGAATTGCGTGTTGCTCGAGGTCGAAACGCCATAAATGGCACGGTGACGGAACTGGTTCACCGGTTCACCGTCGAAGCTGTCCAGGAATTGTGCGTCGGCCTCGTATACGGCGTAGGGTCCTAGGCTGCTGACAGCTGCGCCACGGGAATAGGTGTTGTCGCCGTCGAAGCCGAGGTTGTCGACCGAGAATGTGTCGTCGGCGGCGTTGTACCTTACATCTCGAGCAAAGCCGTTGCCGGTATAGGGGTCTTCGGTGCTTGTTGGCTCGCTTCTAAAAATGCCAGCGGCAGGGGTCGGCGAGGGGGTTCCAGGGGGTACGACGCGATCACCCTGAATTGGTGTCCCGGTGTCACCATCAGTTCCGCCATCGGTCCCAGAACCGGTATCAGAGCCATCGCCTGTCCCGAATACGGCATCAGAGCCGCCGCACGCTGTCAAAAAAGCGCACGTTGCGGCTGCAACGAGATAGGATTTCATAACTGCCTGCCTCTGCTCTTTGTCAGATCATTTTGAGAGATAGTCCCGGCTGAAACGGTGAAAGTCAATCGCAACCTGAACGGGTCTGGGGAAAGCCAAATAGGGTGTCTAAAAAGCCATACCTGATATGGCGGTTTTTGTGTGGAGCAATGCAATATATAGTGGCGCTGCGACTCATCTAGTGAAAGGGACCCTGATGCCGCTATCTCCAGAGCAACTGGCCGAGATCGACGCCCAGCGGGCGCAGACCGCGCCGACCCGCCGTGTAGTGTCGCCGGGGATGGAGGCGCAACTCTATTCCGCGCATCCGGTGCTGGATCACGGTTTTGTCCGGGTGATCGACTATATGGGCGATGATGCGGCCATCTGCCAGGCGGCGCGGGTGTCTTATGGCACGGGCACCAAGTCAGTGCAGAACGATGAGGGGCTGATCCGCTATCTGATGCGGCACTGGCATTCGACCCCGTTCGAGATGTGCGAAATCAAGCTGCACGTGAAACTACCGGTCTTTGTCGCGCGGCAGTGGATCCGGCACCGGACCGCGAATGTGAACGAATATTCGGCGCGCTACTCAATCCTGGACCGCGAATTCTATATCCCGGCACCGGAACATGTGGCGGCGCAATCGGCGGTCAACAACCAGGGCCGGGGTGAGGCTCTGCAAGGGAAAGAGGCGGCGCGCGTGCTGGAGATTCTCAAGGCCGACAGCGCCCGCTGCTATGACAACTACGAAGCGATGATCGGGCAGGAGGGCCAGCAGGGTCTGGCGCGCGAACTGGCGCGAATGAACCTGCCGGCGAATATCTATACCCAATGGTACTGGAAGGTCGATCTGCACAACCTGTTTCATTTCCTGCGCCTGCGCGCCGACCCTCATGCGCAATACGAGATCCGGGTCTATGCAGAAACCATGTGCCGCCTGGTCGCCGACTGGGTCCCCTTTGCCTATAAGGCGTTCGAGGATTACCGGCTGGGTGCGGTGAACCTGTCTGCACAGATGGTCGACAGCCTGCGCCGGATGCTGGCGGGCGAGGCGGTGACACAAGAGGCCTCGGGCCTCTCAGCGCGAGAATGGCGAGAATTTCAAGAGGTTATCAGTCATAGCGAAGGCGGAGCCTGAATTCTGCCGCCCTGCAATGCGGGGTCATAACAAGGGATCGGCGGCCGCGCAGGCCGGCCGCCGTCGGTTGCATGACCCGGAACGTTCCGGGTGGTCCCGTTACAGTGGCTTGATGTCTCCGGCCATCTTGCGGCCGTCACGTCCGTCCAGCATCTCAAAGGACACTTTCTGATTGTCGGCAAGTCCGGTAAGGCCGGACCGTTCGACAGCCGAGATATGAACAAAAACGTCCTTGCCCCCGTCATCGGGGGCAATGAACCCGTAACCTTTTGTTGCGTTAAACCATTTCACGGTGCCGGTAGGCATGTCCCGTGTCTCCTTCTACCTTCCAGGTCACCCCTTTAATTGGCGGGGTCGCGAACGGGCGACCGGTCAGGCGGCGCGCGGTCCAGCATGACCATGCCGGACGCCGAGAGGCCGGAAGCTCCGGCCACAAGATTGCACGGTGCGTGCAAAAATCAAGAAAAAGGGGGTGTCGAGGCACAAAATGCGCGATATTTCCGCAGTAAAAAGAAGGGGGCGCCATGCTGATCTATGGTCTGAAGAATTGCGATACCTGCCGCAAGGCGTTGAAATCCCTGCCGGATGCGCGGCTTGTCGATGTGCGCGCCGACGGGATCGATCCGGCGGTTCTGGACCGGGCCTGGGCGCGATTTGGCGGCGATCTTCTCAACACTCGCTCGACCACATGGCGTGGGCTGGACGAGGACGAGCGCGCGCGCGCGCCGCTGGATCTCATTGCCGAGCATCCCGCGTTGATGAAACGGCCGCTGATCGAAGCCGGAGGGGAATTTTACCTCGGTTGGACCCCCGGCACCCGTCAGGCCCTTGGTCTGGACTAGGACCGGCCTTATGTCGGGCCTGTAGGGAAACGCAGGAGAGAACCCAAGATGCGCAATGCCGCCCTTGTTCTCGGGATCATCGCCGGTCTGATCGGCATGCTGGTCGGCTTTTTCAGCTTTGGCTATGTCGAGGCGATCGAGCGTTTTGGCGAAATCGACGGGCTGGCCGAGCAGGTCGAGAATGCCGATCTGGTGCAGATGACCTCGATCATCGCGCCGATGCTGGCGATTGCGGGCGGTGCCATGGCGCGGTCACGGGCGCTGTGGGGCGGGGTGCTGCTGCTGGTGTCGGCGGCGGGGATGTATCACGCCTTTGGCTTCAACGTGTTCACCATGTTCCCCATCGCCTTTGCCGCGGTGGGCGGGGTTCTGGGCGTGGCCGCGGGCAAGCCGGACGAGCCCAAGGCGCATTTCTGAAGCTTCTGGCCCACGCCGGGAGCGCGGGCCAGCAAGGTGTTCAGGCCATGGCCGCCTGGGTGCGACCGCGCATCAGCGCATCGACCGACAGCGCCCCGGCGCCCTTGATCACCAGCAGGCTGAGGGTGAACACCCAGAACAGGCGCTGGTCCATGATCACGCTGCTGGCCTGATTGTCGAACCAGGCGCCCAGCGTGGCCAGATCGGTGGCGCCGTGGCCATAAACGTCGGTCAGCGACTGCACCACCACGAAACCGATCATGCCGAGCGCGGCCAGACGGGTGAACAGGCCGATGACGATCAGCAGCGGCAGGATGAATTCGGCATAGGTGCCCGCCATGACCACGGCCCAGTGAAACAGGCCCAGTTGCGATACGTCATAGCCGACCGCTTCGAGCTGTTTGGGGAAAATTTGGCTATAGGCGCCGATCGAGGGGCTGAAGAGGCCGAAAATCCCGTCCCCCAGCTTGGTCAGGCCGGAATTCCAGTAATAGACCAGCAGCACGGCGGCAAAGGTGAAACGGGCAAACAGTGGCAACAGCCAATCTCCGGCGGTTTCCACCAGGCCGAAGACACGGTTATGGATCGAGACGAGTGGGTTCATTGTCTTGTCCTTGCTCTGTGAGTGAGGTGATGGCGCCGCCCTGGAGCAGCAGGGCGAGCGTGGCGCCAAGGTCGAAATCGGGGGTCTGTTCGGCGGCGGCCTCATAGGCCGCGCCGATGGTGGCGCTGCCTTGCAGCGCGATGATCCAGTCGGCGCCGCCGGGGGGCAGCAGCTGCGGGATCGGGTCATATTCGGGCCGGGTGATCAGCACGTCCTGCGCCTCGGGTGCGGGTTTGGGCGCGTCGTCTTCGGTGTTAAACCGCCAGATCGCGTGGATCGGCCAGGGCGAGCGCAACAAGCGCATTGCGGGGGCGAATTCCAGCCGCGCAGCCATCAGCGCCTCAGGGTCGATGGCCAGCATCTGCGGGTCGATGGGCGTGCTGTCGGCGGCGTGATAGGCATGGCGCAACGCCAGTTCCAGCCGCGCCACATCCGGCAGATAGCCCAGATGCGACAGCTGCTGCATCCCGGCCAGAAACTCGGGGAATGTCTCGCCATAGAACATCATCAGCGGCGATGTGGGGGGATGCTGGCGCAGGTAGATGCCTGCAAGCCCGTCCATGTTCTGCGTGCCCAGCAGTTTGGCGATGACGGGAAAGGCCTGGTGCATCGCCTCGGTCAGCGAGACCGCGACATTGTTGCGATAGACGTCGAACCGCCGGCCCGCCGGCTGCGCGCGCGCGTCGCACAGGCCCTGCGGCACCGCACTGGCCGGATCCAGCAGCGCGGTGTGAAACTGGGTTTGCGAGACGCTCATGCCGGGATGCGCTCCAGCGCCCTTTGCGCGCGCGCGGCCTCGGCCCGCAACACGGACCAGTCCGGCACATCGGTATCCCATTCGATCAGGATCGGTTTCGGGCCGGACCGGTCGAGCACGTAGTCGAGCAACGCCCAGACCGGATCCACCACCTCGCGCCCGTGGCTGTCGATCAACAGCGGGTGTCCGTGGTCGTCGGTATCCTCGTCATGGCCGCCCAGATGAATCTCGCCCACATGCTCCAGCGGATAGGCGTCGATATAGCCCTGTGGCAAAAAGTCGAGATTGGTGGCCGAGACAAAGACGTTGTTGACGTCAAGCAGCAGTCCGCAGCCGGTGCGCCGGGCGATCTCGCGCAGGAAATCGGGCTCGGACCAGCTGCTTTCGGCAAAAGCCAGGTAGGACGAGGGGTTTTCCAGCAGCATCCGCCGCCCGACCAAATCCTGCACCTGCTCGATGTGATTGCAGACACGCGTCAGCGTGGCGTCGGTATAGGGCAGCGGCAGCAGGTCGTTCAGGAAATGGCTGTCATGGGTGGACCAGGCCAGATGTTCCGAGAAACTGGCCGGGTTCAGCCAGCCCACCAGATGTTTCAGCCGGGCCAGATGGTCGGCATCCAGCGCACCTTCGCCGCCAATCGACAGGCCAACCCCATGCACCGAGATCGGGAACCGTTCGGACAGGTGGCGCAGCTGCGCCAGCGGGCGGCCGCCATCGCCCATGTAGTTCTCGGCATGGATTTCCAGCCAGCCCACCGGGCCGGGCGCTTCGAGGATTTCGGCAAAATGCTGCGGCTTGTACCCGACGCCCGGCAAGGCAGGCAGTTGGTTGTTGGTCCGGGAAGTGTCCAGCATCTGTCCAATCCTTTGCGGCAATGGGGGATGGGCAAGGGGATAGAAAGAATAGGGGCGGGCCGATGCTCCGGCCCGCCCCGCGATCTGGTGCCGGCTTATGCGGGCAGGTCGCGCTCCAGCGCTTCCAGCGAACCCTTGCGGGCCGAGCCATCGGCCTGGGCCGGCAGTTCCATGCTTTCGCAGGTGCCGGCATCGACCAGAGTCCATGCGTTGCCCTGATAGTCGACGGTCGAGGTGCCGGCACAGGTGGTGCCGGGTCCGGCGGCGCAGTCGTTCTTGCCGGCCAGCGAAACGCCATAGCATTTCTCCTTGGCTTGGGCGCTGGCGGTGGTGGTGGTACCGGCCAGTGCTGCTGCGACGGCGCCTGCGATGGCCAGGGTCTTTGCGGTGTTCGACATGTCGGTCATCCCTTCGTGATCGTGTGATATGTCTGCTTTGGACAGGTCAAAGGTAGTGTGCGGTGGGCGTCGTTTGAATTCACGACCCCGTGTCTCACATTCCCGTCAGAATTCTTGGGCAAGTGTTGCGATAAACAAAGGGATTCTTGCGGCGTGGGCCGGAAATGTTACAGGCCAGCCCCCGGTCCGGGGTCTGGCCTGCGCTGTTTTCGTGAGAATTGTTACAGAAGATCGGGGGGCGTCGCGGCCTGTCCCAGCTCTTTTGTAACATCCGCCAGGCTCTGCACGCTGGTTTGTTTCTCGCCCAGCCGCCGGACAGATACTGTCCGCTCCTCGACCTCGCGTTGACCGACGGCCAGGATCACCGGAACCTTGCCCACCGAATGCTCGCGGACCTTGTAGTTGATCTTCTCGTTGCGGGTGTCGGCTTCGGCCCGAACGCCTGCGGCACGCAGTTCGGCCACCACCTGATGCACATAGTCGTCCGCCTCCGAGGTGATCGATGCGACCACCACCTGACGCGGCGCCAGCCAGAAGGGCAGCTTGCCCGCGTGTTCCTCGATCAGGATGCCGATGAAACGCTCGAAGGAGCCCAGCGTTGCGCGGTGCAGCATCACAGGGCGATGCTTGGCCCCGTCGGCGCCGATATAGGTGGCGTCCAGCCGCTCGGGCAGCACGAAATCGACCTGGAAAGTGCCGCATTGCCAGTCGCGCCCGATGGCGTCGGTCAGCACGAATTCCAGTTTCGGGCCATAGAAGGCACCCTCGCCCGGATTGAGCTCTGGCTCGATCCCGGCGGCGCGGGTGGCGGACAAGAGGGCGCTTTCGGCCTTGTCCCAGACCGCGTCCGATCCGGCGCGGGTTTCGGGCCGGTCCGAGAACTTGACCTTGAAGCTTTCGAAACCGAGGTCCTTGTAGATGGCGCTGAGGAAGCGAATGAATTCGGCGGTTTCCGCCTCGATCTGTTCCTCGGTCGAGAAGATATGCGCGTCATCCTGGGTAAATCCGCGCACCCGCATGATACCATGCAGCGCGCCCGAGGGCTCATAGCGGTTGCACGAGCCGAACTCGGCCATCCTGAGCGGCAGGTCACGGTAGGATTTCAGCCCGACCTTGAAGATCTCGACATGGCAGGGGCAGTTCATCGGCTTGAGCGCATTGACCGCCTTTTCGCGGGCATGTTCCTCGTCCACCTCGACGATGAACATGTTCTCCTGGTATTTCTCCCAATGACCCGAACGCTCCCACAGCTTGCGGTCGACGACCTGGGGCGTGTTCACCTCGACATAGCCGCCGCGGCGCTGTTGGCGACGCATATAGTCCTGCAACTCGGTATAGATCGTCCAGCCGTTGGGGTGCCAGAACACCTGGCCCGGCGCCTCTTCCTGCATGTGGAACAGGTCCATCTCGCGACCCAGCTTGCGGTGGTCGCGCTTGGCGGCCTCTTCCAGCATGTGCAAATGCGCTTTCAGCTTTTCCTTGCCGGTGAAGGCGACGCCATAGATGCGTTGCAGCATCGGGCGTTTGCTGTCCCCGCGCCAATAGGCGCCGGCGATGGACATCAGCTTGAACGCGTCGCCGGGGACCTGGCCGGTGTGTTGCAGGTGTGGGCCGCGACACAGATCCTGCCAATGGCCGTGCCAGTACATGCGGATTGGCTCGGTGCCGGGAATGGCCTCGATCAGCTCGACCTTGTAGGGTTCGTTGTTGGCCTTGTAGAATTCGATCGCGCGCGTGCGTTCCCAGACCTCGGTGGTCACGGGCTCGCGCTTGTTGATGATTTCTTTCATCTTTTTCTCGATCAGGCCGAGATCTTCGGGAGTGAAGGGCTCCGCACGGTCGAAATCGTAATACCAGCCGTTCTCGATGACCGGGCCGATGGTCACCTTGGTCGCGGGCCAGATCTCCTGTACGGCGCGGGCCATGATATGGGCGAGGTCGTGGCGCACCAGCTCGTTGGCCTGTGCCTCGTCGGCCATGGTGTGAATGGCGATCTGCGCATCGGCCGAGATGGGCCATTGCAGGTCCCAGTGCTTGCCGTCGACGGTGGCCGAGATGGCCTTTTTCGCGAGCGAGGTGGAAATGTCTGCGGCGATCTGCGCGGGCGTTACGCCTGCGTCATAGGATCGTGCATTGCCATCGGGAAAGGTGAGAGAGATCTGGGCCATGACTGGCGGCTCCTCGTCGGTTTGGCGCCCACTGAACGCCCGGTTGCGGGTTATGGTGTCCGCCCGATTTGGCAGGGGCCGCAGACGAAGTCAAGGCAGCAGACTTTCGCAGAAAGTCTGTGCCCAAAGTTTCGCGAAACTTTGGGCCGGCCGCGCGGTCAGCGCGCGGCAAAGAGGGCATAGGCCATCAACAGGGTGCAGACCCAGCCTGCACTGAACAGGATGGGGCGCAGCGGCATCCGGGCATAGCCCGAGATCATGCCCGCCGCATGCAGCACCCGGATCCAGAAAAAGGCGATCGCGGTCCAATAGGTCAGCGTCGAGAACCCGTTAATAAGCGCCAGGATCAGCACCAGCACCGCAAAGGGCATCGCCTGTTCCAAGAGGTTCAGATGCGCCCGGTGGGCGCGCTGCACCCAGGGGCGCAGATTGGAGATCTGCGCGGGCCGGGCGAAGGCCTCTTCATGCGAGGGATCGGTGGAGATCCCGATCACGTAGGGGATCCAGAGCGAGGCGGCGAGGATCATCAGGCAGGTGAGAATGCCCAGTTCGGTGGGAAAGCTCTCCATCATGCGGCCCCTTTCAGCGCGGTTCCGGTCTCCAGATAACTCTTGAGCGAGGCGGCCAGTCGCGCCCAGCCTTCGCCGATGCCCTCTTGCCCGACGGCGAGGTTGTAGTGTTCGATGGTCAGCTTGCAGATCTCGCCCTGCGGCTCGATCAGATAGACCATTTCCGAGGCCACGGCGCCCGGCCCCATGAAAAGCGGCTCGAAGCTCATCTCGATGCGGGATTTCGGGTCAAGCCTCCGGGTCACCTGTCGCAACATCGCGCCGCCGGCGGGGGTGATGAACTCGACCGTCTCGCCGGGCGAGACCGCACCGCGTACCTCGTTGCAGAGGAAGTGATAGGCCGCCATCTGCTCGGTCTCGGTCAGCGCCGCCCAGAGCGCATCCTGTGTGCAGCGGATGAATGTCTGCATCATGAAATCGGGCTTTCCCATTCTGTTCTCCGTTTCCAATTTCTCTTTCAGCGCGGCCAGCCCCTGTGCCTGCGGTTGCAGGAAGGGCGCCACCCAGCGGTTGATCATGTCCTGCAAGGGCAGGGGATTGAGGTAATGGTATTTGAACCGCCCCTCGCGACGGGTGAGGACCAGATGCGCCTCCTCCAGCAGCTTGAGGTGTTTCATGACCCCGAACCGGGTCATGTCGAACTTGCTTTCCAACTCGCTCAGGCTTTGCCCGTCCTTCTGGCGCAATTGATCCAGAATGGCGCGGCGGGCGGGGTCGTTGAGAGCTTTGAAAAGTATGTCCATGTTGCGACTATATGTGATTCTATAGTCACGTGACAATATGGTAACTTAATGAGCCTTGCACCCGCCTGCAAAGCGATGGAGGCTTGGGAAAACGACCAGCAAAGGAAAAGCCCGGTGAGCGATACTCTGACAACCGACCAGGGGCGCAGCCTCGCCTATCATCTCACCCCGGGCGACGGTCCCTGCATCGTGTTCCTGGGCGGGTTGAAGTCGGACATGGAGGGCACCAAGGCAGTGCATCTGGAGGCCTGGGCGCGTGGGCGAGGGTATGGGTTCTTGCGGTTCGATTACTCGGGGCATGGCGAAAGCTCAGGCATATTCGACGAGGGCGCGATCGGGGATTGGCATCAGGACACGCTGGCCGCGGTCGATAGCCTGACCGAGGGGCCGTTGATCGTGGTGGGTTCGTCGATGGGCGGCTGGCAGGCGCTCTTGCTGGCGCGGGCGCGGCCAGGGCGGATCGCGGGCATGGTGACCATCGCCGCCGCGCCGGATTTCACAGAGGATGGCTGGTGGGCCGGGTTTGACGCGGGCCAAAAGGCGCAGTTGGCCGCCGAGGGCCGGGTGGAGCTGCCCTCGGACTATATGGAACCCTATATCGTCACCCGCCGGATGATCGAGGATGGGCGCAACCATCTGGTGCTGCGCGCGCCGCTGCATCTGCCGTTCCCGGTGCGCTTCCTGCAAGGCACCGCCGATACGGCGGTGTCGGTCGATACGGCGGTGCGCCTCTTGAACCATGCCACCGGGCCCGACATGCGCCTCTTGCTGGTCAAGGATGCCGATCACCGCTTTTCGGACGAGACCTGCCTGAAGATCATCGAGGACGCGGTGATCGACGTGCGGGGAGTTGGCTGATGCGACGGTTTGGGAAGTTTCTGGGGCGTGTCCTGGCTGTTCTTGCGCTGGCGGGGGGGCTGGCCTGGTGGTTTGGCCCCTATGAAACCGTCGATCTGAAGGCCCGGTTCGATCCGCGCAAGTTCGGCGAGGGTGTGCAGGTCTATTTCGAGAGTATCGAGTCGCGTTTTGCCGATATCACGCCGGGTGTCGAAAAACGTGTGGTCTGGGCGCCGGACGGATATGAACGCCGGACGCCCTATGCGCTGGTCTACCTGCACGGGTTCTCGGCCACTTCCGAGGAAATCCGCCCGGTGCCCGATCGCATTGCCCAGGCGCTGGGCGCCAATCTGGTCTATACCCGGTTGCAAGGTCATGGACGCGGCAGCGATGCGATGGAACAGGGCAGCGCATCGGGCTGGATGCGGGATGCGGCCGAGGCGCTGGCAGCGGGCCGTGCGGTTGGCGAGCGTGTGATCGTCATGGCCACCTCGACCGGTGGCACGCTGGCGGCGGCGGCGGCGCTGGACCCCGGCATGTCGGCCGATGTGGCCGCGATGATCCTTGTCTCGCCCAATTTCGGGGTGAACGACCCAATGGCCTTTGTTCCGACCCTGCCGGGCGCGCGCTATTGGTTGCCCGCGGTCATGGGTGGCGAGCGGGATGCCAGCAGCCCCGATCCGGACAAGAACACCTATTGGACCACCCGTTACAGCTGGTCGGCGCTGGTGCCGATGGCGGCCTTGGTCAAGGCAGTGGTGGGGCTCGATTTCGGACAGGCCCGGGTGCCGGCGCTGTTCTGGTATTCACCCGACGACAGGGTGGTGCGCCCCGATCTGACGGGCGAGGTCGCCCGGCGCTGGGGCGGACCGGCCGAGATGCGCACCGTCACCATGGGGCCGGGCGACGACCCGTCCTCGCATGTGATCGCGGGCGATATCATGTCGCCGGGGCAGACCGATATCGCGGTTGCGGGCATGCTCGCCTGGCTGCGGGAACAGGGAATGGAATGATGGACCAGCGGGTGAGCCTGATCACTATCGGCGCCGAGGATGTCGAGGCGGCGGCATCCTTTTATGAGGCGCTGGGATGGCGCCGGGTCGAGACGCCGGACGGGGTGATCGCCTTTGACCTGATCGGGCAGGTTCTGGGCCTTTATCCCTTGGCGGCGCTGGCCGATGATATCGGCCTGCCGGTAGAGCATTTGGGGCAGGGGGCGATGACGCTGAGCCATAATTGCCGCGACCGGGAAACGGTTGATGCGTTACTGGAGCGTGCGCAGACGGCGGGGGCCGAGATCCTCAAACCCGCCTCAGAGGTGTTCTGGGGCGGCTATCACGGCTATTTCCGTGCGCCGGATGGCAGCATCTGGGAAATCGCCCATAACCCGTTTTCGGCACTGGGACCCAATGGCGAGTTTCGCTGGAACGGGTACGGCTGATGCGCCGCCCGGGCAGCATGTGGAGCCTGGAGACCCTGGGCCGCGTGCGCCTGTCGCGCCACTTTTTCATGCGCGATTTTCTCTATTCCGAGATCGGCAATTTCCATGCCCGTCAGAACATTCCCGACGATCCCGATCTGGCGATCGAGACCGGGAGGGCCTTTTGCGAGACGCTGATGGACCCGCTGGAGGAGACGTTCGGCCGTATCGCGGTGCGCTCGGGTTATCGCTCGGCATCGCTCAACCGGTTCGGCAATGAGAACCGCCTGAACTGTGCCCGCAACGATCATCCGCTGGAATGCCACATATGGGACCGGGGCCGGGGAGAGGCGCGGATTGCCGGGGCGTCAGTGGTGATCCCCTGGTTTGCCGACCGCTATGTGCAGGGGCGCGACTGGCGCGATCTGGCCTGGTGGCTGCACGATCACCTGGACTATTCCGAGATCTGGTTCTTTCCCAAGCTCTGCGCCTTTAACCTGGTGTGGCGGCCCGTGCCCTTGCGCCGGATCGACAGCTATATCGCGCCACGCGGACGGCTGGTGGTGGCCGGGCAGGAGCCGCCGATGCCGCTGGCGGCGCGGCGCGCGGCCTATTCCGATTTTCCCGCCTTTCGCGGCATCGCCTATCCCTAGACAGGGCTTGTCCTGTAGCCGATAACTGCCCATTCTGCCGGTGAGTGACGGTTCTGGGGCGAAAGGGAGACATATGGGCGAGCCACTGGTTTTCCTGCCGGGCATGTGCTGCGATGCGCGGCTGTTTGCACCGCAACTGGCGGTTCTCTCGCGTTCGCGCGCCGTGACCGTCTGCCCCGTAGGACAGGCTGATCAGATCAGCCGGATCGTCGAGGACCTGCTGCCGCATCTGCCCGCGCGCTTTGCGCTGGCAGGGCTCAGCATGGGTGGTATCGTGGCGATGGAGATGATCAGGCGCGCGCCCAAGCGGGTCAGTCGGCTATGCCTGATGTCCACCGATGCCCAGACCGACACGCCCCAAATCGCCGCAGCGCGGGAGCCGCTGATAATCAGCGCCCGGGTCGGCAAACTGGAACAGGCGCTGGGCCAGGTGCTGCGCCCTGAAAGCCTGGCGCCGGGGCCAGGCCGGTTGCAGGTGCTCGAGGTCGTGCGTCAAATGGGGCTCGAGGCTGGACCGGACCAGTTCGTGCGGCAGATGCGGGCGCTGCAGCGCCGTCCAGATCAGCAGAGCGCCTTACGCCAGATCCGGGTACCGACCCTGATCCTGTGCGGTGCACATGACAGGTTGACCCCGGTCAAGCGACACAGCTTTATCGCGGATCTGGTCGCTCATGCGCGATTGACTGTGATCGACGAGGCTGGTCACCTGCCCACCCTCGAAACGCCTGACGTGGTGACCGAAGCATTGCAGGCCTGGCTGGCCGAGCCTCAGCGTTAAAGCGCTGCGCGCGTTTCCTTGTCCAGCACCTCCGGCTTGGCCACCGGTTCACCGGTCTTGCTATCAAAGAACGGCGTCTTGCGCCAGCGCCCCGACAGCCGCCCGGCCAGCATCCTCGTCAGCAAGCCATAGACGGCGGGGGCGATGTTGCGGTGTTTGCGACTGCCATCGGGCTGGGGCACAAATCCATAGGCGCGGGTGCGGCCCAACGCATCGGGATCGGCCAGCCGACGCACATTCACCCCGACAAAGGGCTTCTTGGCGGAATTGAGCGTCGTGGCCAGTGGGCTGTTGCAGCATTTGGCGTACCAGCGGAACAGGCCCTTGGGCGAAAGGCGCATCAGGGCAAGATGTTCTGCGCCGCGGTCGATCACGAAACCGTCGGGGCTGGTCTGGAAGATATCCACCGGACCCGGCGCCGGGTCCGGCTGATCGAAGTAGAGCTCGGCCGCGCGACAATCCGGGCAGTGGCACCCGACCCGGGTTCCGGCGCGGACCGCGTCCGCGGTCAGATGCCCCGCCAGCGCCCCGCAGGAACAGGCAAAGGCAAGCTCGGTCGCCTTGGCCCGTGCCATGATCAGGCGGCGCTGTTCTTGTTGGCGGGACGCAGCGATTTGCCTTTGCGGCTGTTTGTGTTCATGAAGTCGATCACCAGCGGCCGGATATTGTCGCGCCAGCTGCGCCCGGCAAAGATGCCGTAATGGCCCGCGCCCGGCTCCAGATGATTGGCCTTCTTGCTGTCGGCCAGCCCGGTGCACAGGTCGAGCGCGGCGATACACTGGCCGGGGGCCGAGATATCGTCATTGGCGCCTTCGACGGTCATCACGGCGACATCGGTGATCTTGCTGATATCGACCTTGTGACCATCGACGATGAATGCGTTGCGCGCGATCTCGCGCTTCTTGAACACTCGCTCGACGGTCGAGAGGTAGAATTCGGCGGTCATGTCCATGACGGCCAGATATTCGTCGTAGAACCGGTTGTGCGCGTCATGGTCCGAGGCCTCGTCGCGCATGACCCGGTGGATCTGGTCGCTGAAGGCCTTGGAGTGGCGGTCGGCATTCATCGACATGAACGAGGCCAGCTGCAACAGGCCCGGATAGACCATGCGGCCAACGCCCTGGTATTTGAAACCGACGCGCTGGATCATCGACTGTTCCAGCTGGCCCATGGTGACGCGGCGGCCGAAATCGGTCACTTCGGTCGGGGTGGCGTCGGGGTCGACGGGACCGCCGATCAGGGTCAGCGTGCTGGGCTGCGCCTTTGGGTCAAGCTCGGCCAGATAGGCGGTGGCGGCCAGCGTCAGCGGGGCGGGCTGGCAGACCGCGATCACATGGGTGTCAGGCCCCAGTTCGCGCATGAAATCGACCAGATAGAGCGTGTAATCCTCGACATCGAACTTGCCGGCCGAGACCGGGATATCACGGGCGTTGTGCCAGTCGGTGACATAGACCTCGCAATTGACCAGCAGGCTCTTGACGGTCGAGCGCAGGAGCGTCGCGTAGTGACCCGACATCGGCGCCACCAACAGCACCTTACGCGGCTGCGTCTCGCGCCCCGTGACGTTGATATGGATGAGATCGCCAAAGTCACGCTCGACCACGGTCTTGATCTCGACCAGGTGGTCCTTGCCATCCTCGCAGGTAAAGGTGCGAATGCCCCAGTCGGGCTTGACCACCATGCGTTGGAACGTGCGCTCGGTCACCTCACCCCAGGCGGACATCCAGTTGAAGACGGGGTTCGGAACCATGGAAAACAGCGGGTAGGATGCCATCGAATTGGCAGTCGCCCCCAACCATTGATTGGTATTACGAACGGTTTCCATCCAGTCGTAGGTCATCATGTAACGCATGAAACGGGCCTCCTAAGCCACACCTGGAGATTTCGGACCATTCGTCGCTTTGCCCCCCGCAATGCACGACGTTATTCTGCATAGCAGCGAGGTTAGGGGGGATTCCTTAAAATGACAACAAGTGAAGATATGTCGACGCATTTGACAGCCGAACAATTTGAACAGCTTAAGGAAAACATGACCAAGGTCGAGGAACTCTCGAAGCGTCTGGTCGAGATCATGGCCGGTAAGAAGCCCCATACCCCGGCACTGGATGCCCCGAATCAAGAGCTTTTTGCAAAGGCAGCAACCGCCTATTGGGCCGAGGCCTGGCAGAATCCCGCCAAGTTGCTGGAACAGCAGCTGGAATTCTGGGGCAAGTCGGTCATGAATTTCGCCGAGGCGCAGCAGGCGCTGATGACCGGCGGGGTCGAGGATGATGACGCGGCCCCCAAGGATCGCCGCTTCTCGCACCCCATGTGGGAGAACAACCCCTATTTCCGCTTCATTCGCCAGCAATATCAAACCAACGCCGCCGCCTTGGCCCAGGCTGTCGCCTCGGTCGATGACCTGCCGGACAAGGATCTCAAGCGGCTCAAGTATTTCTCGCAGCAGATCATCGACATGATGGCCCCTACCAATTTCCTCGCCACCAATCCCGACGCGCTGGAACGCGCGGTCGAGACCGAGGGCCGCTCGCTGCTCAAGGGGCTGGAGAACCTGATCACCGATCTCGAGGCCAACAATGGTGAACTGGTGGTCAAGCTGGCCGATGAAAAGGCGTTTCAGGTGGGCGGCAATATCGCCACCACGCCCGGCGACGTGGTCTATCGCAACCGGATGATGGAACTGATCCAGTACAAGCCGGTTACGGATACCGTGCACGAGATCCCGATCGTGCTGTTCCCGCCCTGGATCAACAAGTTCTACATCCTCGACCTGAAGGCGCAGAACAGCTTCATCAAGTGGGTGACAGAGCAGGGGTTCACCATCTTTGTGGTCAGCTGGATCAACCCGGACGCCAGTTATGCCGACGTGGGGATGGAGGATTACATCCAGGACGGGTTCCTGGCCGCCATCGACGAGGTCAAGAAGATCTGCAAGGTCAAGCAGGTCAACGCGGTGGGCTATTGCATCGCGGGCACCACGCTGAGCCTGACGCTGTCGCTGATGAAACAGACCGGCGACAAGTCGGTGAAATCCGCGACCTTCTTTACTGCGCTCACCGATTTCTCGGATCAGGGAGAGTTCACCCCGTTCCTGCAAGACGATTTCATCGACGGAATCGAGGAAGAGGTCACCCGCGAGGGCGTGCTGCGCTCGTGGATCATGGCGCGGACCTTCTCTTATCTGCGTTCGAACGACCTGATCTACAAACCCGCGATCCAGAGCTACATGCTGGGCGAAACGCCGCCCGCCTTCGATCTGCTCTATTGGAACGGTGATGGCGCCAACTTGCCGGCCAAGATGGCCGTGCAATATCTGCGCGGGCTCTGCCAGCGTAATGAATTCGCGGGCGATGGGTTCGAACTGATGGGCCACACGCTGCATGTGCGCGATGTGGATGTGCCGTTGATGGCAATCACCTGCGAGACCGACCATATCGCCGCCTGGAAGGACTGCTATCGCGGAGTGCAGAAGATGGGGTCGCGCTCGAAAACCTTTGTGGTGTCCGAATCCGGCCATATCGCGGGCATCGTGAACCCGCCGTCCAAGAAGAAATATGGCCATTACACCAACCCCGACCTGAAGGCCGATGCCGCAACCTGGCTGGCCGAGGCCGATTTCAACGAAGGGTCCTGGTGGCCGATGTGGGCGGCCTGGCTGAAACCGCGCGCGGGCAAGCAAATTCCGGCGCGCGACACCGGCGATTCGGAGCATCCTCGCCTGTGCCCGGCCCCGGGCACCTACGTGGTGGCCAAGGCAAGTACCTGATTTTTCGCCATTCCTAAATTTTTTCTGCGGCGCAGCATTATTTTCCTTGAAATGCTGCGTCGCAGAAAGCATATTCCTCTCAAGCCGCAGGAAACGGGGTGGGCCCGGACCCGGCAATGAGGATTGAGACAATGGCAAAGACCCAAGACTTTTCCGCGATCATGAAAGACATGATGGGCGCATTCCCCGTTGACACCAAGGCAATGGAAGACGCGTTCAAGTCGACCGCAGCCCTGAACGAGAAACTGTCGGGCGTTGCTCTGGAAGCCGCCGAGAAATCGGCCGAGATCTCGAGCAAGTGGACCAAGGAAACCCTGGCCAAGCTGAGCGACATGTCGAAAGCAAAGGCAGAGCCGGCAGACTATGCCAAGGCGATGACCGATTTCGCCAGCGCATCGGCTGAAGTTGCCGCCGAGAACATGGCCGCCTTCGCCGAAATCGCGAAGAAAGTGCAGATGGACACCGTCGAGCTGCTGATGGCTGCCGGCAAGGATATCACCGAGGATGCGACTGCCGCAGTGAAGAAAGCCACCAACGACGTGACCGCTGCCGCTAAGAAGGCCGCAGCCGCGAAGTAAGACGACAGGCGGGGCGCACCGCTCTCCTCCCCCTTTGGTGCGATACCGCAGGGCAGGTCGAAAGACCTGCCCTTTCTTGTTGCGGGGCGCCGTTTTCCGACCCGGAAAACGGCCTGGAAAATTCGTAGAATTTTCTCTCCCGGAATTTGTTCAAATTCCGGGGCCGCCCCTTGGGCGGCAGCATGCCGCGCCGTTTCTCTTTTCTTTTGTTCTGCGCTCGCATAGGCTCGCTGCAATGCGACAATAATGGGGAGTAACGTCGTGGCCGAACAGGAAAAACCGCTGCTGATCAAGCGTTATGCCAGCCGGCGTTTGTACAATACCGAGACCAGCGACTATGTCACACTCGAGGATATCGCCGGCTTCATCCGGGCCGGGCGCGAGGTGCAGATCGTCGATCTCAAGACCGGTGACGACCTGACCCGGCAATATCTGCTCCAGATCATCGCCGAGCATGAAAGCCGTGGCGAGAATGTGCTGCCGGTCAACGTCCTGAACGATCTGGTGCGCAGCTATATGGTGCCGGGTGGTGGCATGATGCCCCAATTCCTGCAAAGCTCGTTCGACATGTTGCGCGAAAGCCAGTCCAAGCTGATGGAGAACATGAACGCCATTAACCCGATGGCGCAGATGCCGGGTTTTGAAGCGCTCAAGGCCCAGCAGGAGGCCTTCATCCGCGCCATGACCGGCGGCCTGGGCAACACTTGGAGCGGACCCGGTAAGGAGGGAGAGGGCGACAAGAGTGAACAGGGCGAGGACCTGGACGACATTAAAAAACAGCTTGCCGAGTTGCAACGCAAACTGTCCAAGCTCAGCTAAGCGCGGCGCGCCTTAGGTTCCATAGGCGCGCGCAGGGCCGGTTACCTCTGCCATCGCGGCCAGCAGGATATCGGCCACCACATCCAGTTCGGCGCGGCTTAGCCGCACCGGCAGTCGTACGTCGCAGGCGCGCATCAGCATGGCGCGGGTCTGCGGCAGATCGGGCACCTCTCCCAGAAACTGCCAGTTCCAGAAGGCGCGGGCATTGTCCTCGCTTAGGCCAAAGACCTGCACCTTGACCCCGCGTCGCTCGGCGGCGGCGGCAAAGGCGCGGGTTTCGGCCTCGTCCAGCCCGATCAGGTTGAACTGGATCGAATCCGGGGCGCGCCGTTCCGGAGCAAGCGGGGCGGGGACGTCGATGAAGGGCGAGGTGTTGAGGCGGTCCGCTACATAGTCGTGGTTGGTCAACCCGTCGCGCACCCGGCGGGCCAGTTCGGGGATTTGCGGGCGGATCACCGCGGCACTCAGGTTCGACATGCGCAGATTGTAAAGCGGCAGCATGTTCTGCCAGTGGGCAAAGGCCTCGGCCAGTTCGGGCGAGTTCTGCCCCTCGGGCCCTTTGTGCTTCTTCCAGTTATGCTCATACGCGCCCGACATGATCACCGCGCGCGCCACCAGATCGGCGTCGTCGGTCACCAGGATGCCGCCTTCGCCCGCGTTGATCATCTTGTAGGACTGGAACGAGAAACAGCCGACCCGGCCGATGGTGCCGATATTGCGCCCGTGCCAGGTGGTGCCCAGCGAATGCGCCGCGTCCTCGACCACCGGTATTCCACGCGCATCGCAGAGCGCCATGATCGCGTCCATGTCCGAAGTATGACCGCGCATATGGCTGATGATCACCGCCTGCACGCCGTCCAGCTTGGCTTCGAAATCTGCCATGTCGATCCGGTAATTGGCGCCGACCTCGCACAGGACCGGCACGCAATCGGCATGTACGACCGACGAGGGCACGGCGGCAAAGGTGAAGCCCGGGATCAGCACCCGCGCATCGCGCGGCAGGCCCAAGGCCTTGAGCGACAGGAACAGCGCCGCCGAGCAGGACGACACTGCCAGCGCGTATTTCGACCCAAGCAGCGCGGCGAACTCCGCCTCGAGCAGGGCCACCGGCGCATCCTGCGGTGCGGTATAGCGGAACAGATCACCCGATTGCATCAGCGCGTCGATGGCCTCGCGCGCGGCGGCGGGGATTGGTTCGGCGTCGTGAACGTTGGGCGGCAGTGTCATATTTGAGATTCCCGAATTCAACCTTTGAGAATTGTAAAACAGTTGCGTAACAGAACCAAGACCAACTTGAACGGCCATTCAGGATTGCAGACAGGAAAAAGGCGGGAAAGGGTGACCTTTCCCGCCAGTCAAGGAGAACGGTTTTGACCGCTCAGACGTTCATCAGCAGGTGTTCGCGTTCCCAGGGTGAAATCACCTGCAGGAACTCGTTGTATTCGGCGCGTTTGACGATGCTGTAGACGCGGGCGAATTCGGGGCCCAACACCTGGTGCAGGGCCTTGGCCTCGTCGAACATGTCCAGCGCGTCGCCCATCACCTGCGGGATATCGCCCTCGCCGTCATAGGCATCGCCCCGGAACTGCTTGCGCGGGCGCGCCTCTTCCATCAGGCCCAGATAGCCGCAGGCCAGCGAGACCGCGATGCCCAGATAGGGGTTGCAATCCATGCCCGCGAGCCGGTTCTCGATCCGCCGCGACGAGGGGCCGGAGAGCGGCACGCGAATGCCGGTGGTGCGGTTGTCGCGGCCCCATTCCAGGTTGATGGGCGCGGCATGGTCCTTCACGTAGCGGCGATAGGAATTCACATAGGGTGCCATCACCGCCAGACCCGAGGGCAGGTGGTTCTGCAAACCCGCGATGAAGTGATAGAAGGCGTCGGTTTCGCCCCCCTGCGGGCCCGAGAAGATGTTCTCGCCGGTTTCCATATCGACGATCGAATGGTGGATATGCATGGCGCTGCCCGGCTCGTTCTCGATCGGCTTGGCCATGAAAGTGGCGAAACAATTGTGGCGCAACGCCGCCTCGCGAATGAGCCGCTTGAAATAGAACACCTCGTCGGCCAGCCGCACCGGGCTGCCGTGACGCAGGTTGATTTCCAGCTGGCCGGCGCCGCCTTCCTGGGTGATGCCGTCGATCTCGAAGCCCTGAGCCTCGGCAAAGTCATAGATGTCGTCGATCACCGGGCCGAATTCGTCGACCGCGGTCATCGAATAGGCCTGCCGCGCGGCGGCGGGACGGCCCGAGCGGCCCATCATCGGCTCGATCTCCTTGGCCGGGTCCAGGTTGCGGGCCACCAGATAGAATTCCATCTCGGGGGCTACGACCGGTTTCCAGCCCTGCGCATGATAGAGCGAGACCACATGTCTCAGCACGTTGCGCGGGCTGAACGGGATCGGGTCGCCGTCGCGGTCATAGGCGTCGTGGATCACCTGAAGCGTCCAGTCGCCGGTCCAGGGCGCGGCGGTCGCGGTCGAGTAATCGGGGCGCAGGATCATGTCCCGCTCGATAAAGCCCTCGTCTCCGGCGGCATCGCCCCAGTCACCTGTGATGGTCTGGTAAAAGATGCTGTCGGGCAGGTGGAAATAGTCCTGCCGCGCAAATTTGCTTGCCGGAACCGCCTTGCCGCGGGCAATGCCGGGCAGGTCCGAGATGATGCATTCCACCTCGTCCAGGCGGCGGTTTTCCAGATAGGCCTGCGCGGCCTCGGGGAGATTGTCTGTCCAGTCGGCCATGTCAGGCCCTCGCTTTCTTGTAGAAATCCGCCATGCGCTTGCCGATGGCGGGGCTGTCGAGCGGGCTGTCGAGCCGCCCGGTCGCGTCGTCGAGTACAGGGTCGGGCACCACGCCGCGACCACGGGTCCGGATCAGCCCGCCGATGAACTCGTTGTCGTATTCCGGATGTGCCTGAATGGTCCAGATGGTGTCGCCATAGGCCACCATCGCATTTCGGCAAAAGTCGTTCGAGGCCAGAACCTCGGCCCCGTCTGGCAGGGCCACGACCTGATCCTGGTGCCAGGCGTTCACGGTCACCCGCTCGCCGCCCATGTCGTATTCTGTGGGGCCGATGGCCCAACCGCCTTTGAATTTCTCGACCTTGCCTCCCAGGGCCTGGGCGATGATCTGGTGGCCGAAGCACACGCCGATCAGAGGTTGACCCTTGTCGCGGATCTCGCGGATCAGGGCCTCGAGCGGCGGGATCCAGGGGTGGTCCTCGTACACGCCGTGGCGCGAGCCGGTGATCAGCCAGCCGTCGGCGGCCTCGGCGCCGCTGGGGAACTGACCGTCCACCACCGCAAAGGTTTCAAACTCAAAACTCTGTGGCCCCAGCAGGCGGACGAAGAACGCGTCATAGTCGCCGGTCGCGTCGATGAGCGTATCCGGGGCGTGGCCCGTGAGGAGAATACCGATCTTCATGTGTCACCAGTCATCAAATTTGCCGGATCGGGGCTCCGGCAGTGCCCATGTCGTGATCAGGTCAGACCGTGTCCAGATAGACTTCGGTTTTTTCCTTCTCGGTCATCTCCTGAAAATAGCGGAACTCCTGCCGCTTAGTCATGACATAGTTGCGGATCAGCTCGGGCGCGAAAATCCGCGCGACAGCCGGGTCGGATTCGAATGCGTCAATCGCTGCGTCCCAACGATCGGGGATCTGGGGCAGATCCGCCTTGTACGCATTGCCCGAGATCGGTTCGGGCGGCATCTTGCCATCCTCGATCCCGTTGAGTGCCGCGCCCAGAACCGCCGCGATCATCAGATAGGGATTGACGTCGCCGCCCGCGACCCGGTGTTCGATCCGGCGTGCGACCGGACTGCCCGAGGGGATGCGGATGGCCGCGGTGCGGTTCTCATAGGCCCAGGCGACGCCGGTCGGCGCGTGGGCATTGGGGACCAGCCGGGCATAGCTGTTGTCGTGGGGGGCAAAGATCAGCGTGCTGCCCGACATGGCGTCCAGACAGCCGCGCACCGCGTGCAGCAACGCATCGCTGCCACGCTCGGTGCCGTCGTCAAAGATGTTGTTGCCCTCATCATCCAGCACCGAGAAATGCATATGCATGCCCGACCCGGCGTAATCCTCGTAAGGTTTGGCCATGAAACTGGCGGCAAAGCCATGCTTGCGGGCCAAGCCCTTGACCAGCATCTTGAACAGCCAGGCATCGTCAGCGGCGCGCAGGGCGTCGTCCTGATGCATCAGGTTGATCTCGAACTGGCCGACCCCGGCCTCGGAGATGGCGGTATCGGCGGGGATATCCATGACTTCGCAAGCGTCGTAAAGCTCGGTGAAGAAATGATCAAACTGGTCCAGTGCGCGCAGCGACAGGATCTCGCCCGCCTTGCGCCGCTTGCCCGAGCGCGGTGATTGCGGCACCTGCAAATGGCGGCCGCTGTCGTCGATCAGAAAGAATTCCAGCTCGACCGCGACGACCGGTTTCAGGCCGCGCGCCCTGTAGCGTTTGACCACGGTGTTCAAGGCGTGGCGCGGGTCGCCCTCATAAGGGCGGCCATCTTCGTGGAACATCCAGATCGGCAGCAGGCCGGTGGGCGTGTCGAGCCATGGCATCGGCATGAAACCGCGCTCGGTCGGTTGCAGAACGCCATCGCGATCACCCGAGGCCAGCACCAGCGGGCTGTCCTCGATATCCTCGCCCCAGATGTCGAGATTCATCACCGACAATGGAAAGCGGGTGCCGCCCTCGATCGCCTTGTCAGCAAAACGTCCGGGCACGCGCTTGCCGCGCGGCTGGCCGTTCAGGTCGGCAGCGGCCACACGAATTGTTCTTACCTGCGGGTTCTTCCGCAGCCAGTTTTTGGCTTGCATGGGCCCTTCTCACGCGATGTCTGTTAGATTTGATCAAATTTCTACTACTAGCCGTGGGGGGCTGGCAAGCGATATTTCCACGGTCTTGTCCGACCGCGTGTCATGGCAAGCCGGTCATGGATCAAACCATGTCCAGACAACCAAGGCGGCAGGTTGGGAGTAGCAGCCAGACCAGCACCCCGTGACCCCCACGGGAAAGGGTCACCGCATCAGGTTGGGGCGCAGGCGCATCTTGGGCCGGCGTTCGGCGGGCAGGTGCCGGTTCAGCCGCGTGTTTATCACACCGAACACGCCCACCACCGCCAGGGTCAGCAGGATGAAATAAAAGGCGAGGATCGGGTAGGGGACGAACGGGTTGAACGTCTTGTCCGCGAAATAGCTGGCGTAATACAGCGCATCGCCACGCTGTTGCCAGGCCGGGAAGGCCGAAAAGAACACCAGCGTGGTGGCGTGAAACAGAAAGATCGCCTCGTTCGTATAGGCGGGCCATGCCAGCCGCATCATGGTGGGCCAGACGATGCGGCGGAACCGGGGCCAGCCGCTCATGCCATAGGCGTCAGCGGCCTCGACATCGCCCTTGGGGATCGTGCGCAGCGCGCCATAGAAGATCTCGGCAGAATAGGCGGCGGTGTTCATGAACAGCACGATCAGCGCACCCGCCCATGCCGAGGTCAGCATGTCGAACATCGGATAGCTCTTCTTCAGCGACAGGAAGAAGAAATAGGCAAAGAAGAACTGGATGAAGAGGGGCGAGCCGCGGAAGATGAAGATGAACCATTCCGCCGGTTTGCGCGCCCAGGGGTTGGACGCGCTTTTGCCCAGTGCCAGGGTGACGGCCAGGAAATAGCCGGTGACCAGCGCCATCAGGCCGAAATAGATGTTCCAGATCATGCCAGAGCCGATCAGGGTGAACTGCTCGCACAGGGTAAAGTCGGACCGGGGCAACAGTCGCTCGCCGATACCGATCGCGCGCAGGCCATAGTCCTGGATGGTGTCGATACAGGATTTCATGCCGCGGCCTCCTTGCGCAGGGCCTCACCGCCGGTGGTGGCCTGGCCGTGGCTGAGGCGGACGGTCAGCCTCTCAAGCAGAATTTCCGAGATGCGGGTGAAGCTCAGGTAGAAGACCAGCAGGAACAGGAAATACCACATGCGCCAGTCGCCATGGGGATAGTCGGTGAACTTGGAGGTCTTGGTGCCGCCAATCTCGCGCGCCCAATAGACGATATCCTCGATCCCCAGCAGGAACAGCAGCGGGGTTGCCTTGATCAGGATCAGCCACAGGTTCGACAGGCCGGGCAGGGCATAGATCCACATCTGCGGCACCAGGATGCGCCAAAAGGTCTGGCGCCGGGACATGCCATAGGCGGCGGCGGTTTCAAGCTGGGCATGGGGCACGGCGCGCATGCCACCGCGCAACACGTTGGCCGCGAAGGCGCCGAAAACGATGGCAAAGGTCACCACCGCCAGGAAAAAGGAATAGGTCTGATGCACCCATTCCGCCGCCCGGCCCAGCGGCAGCTTGGCATCGGGGCAGACCAGAAAATCGTTGCCCTGCCGGATCGGATCGGTCCAGTCGGGGCACAGGATCTGATGCCGGGTCCACTCGAACGCCTGATCCAGCGCGATCACGAAGAACAGGAAGAAGGCAATGTCGGGCACGCCGCGCATGATCGCGATATAGCCCTCGCCCAGCCAGCGCAGCGGCGGCAGCGTGGCCCGCGTGGCCATGGCCCCGGCAAAGCCCACCGCCAGCGCCACCGGGGCGGTGACCAGCAGCAGAACCAGAACCTTGAGGAAGGACATGTAGAAGGACAGGTGCACGCCGTTGGTCAGAAAGCAGGAGAACCAGCGGACCGTGTCCAGCGTGTCGGGATCGGTGCAGTAGGAGAACATCGGCGGGCCTTTGCGGGGCAGGGCGCGGCAATGGTGGCCGCATGGGATCGGGCCTGCCGCGATCGGCAGGCCCGCCCGCAGGGTTTATTCGTAAACGGCGGCGTCTTCGCCGAACCATTTCTTGATCATCGCGTTCAGCGTGCCGTCCTCTTTCATCGAGGTGATGGCCGCGTCGAACTTGCCGCGCAGCTCGCCGTCGCTTTCGCGCAGACCCATGCCGACGCCACCGCCCAGCGGCACGTCATCGCCCACGAACATCAGCTCGCCGCCCGATTCTTCGACGATCGGAACCAGATAGTCCCGGTCGGCAAAGACCGCATCGGCCTCGCCGTTACGGACGGCGGCGATGGTTTCCTCGGGCGTGGCGAATTCCACCAGCGTCGCACCGCTTTCGGCGATGTATCCGGCCTGGATGGTGGCGGTCTGGGCCGCGACGATGCCCGACAGGTCGGCGCCATCAGAGGCCGCGACATAGGACGAGGCGGTCGGCGGGATGTAGTTCTGGGTGAAGTCGATCACCTCGTCACGCTCGTCGGTGATCGACATGCCGGCGATGATGGTGTCGTAGTTGCCCGACACCAGGTTGGGGATGATCGAATCCCAGTCGTTCTTGACCCACTCGCAGGTCAGGCCGGCGCGCTTGCACAGCTCGTCGCCCAGTTCGCGCTCGAAGCCGTCGACCTCGCCCTTGTCGTTGATGAAGTTGTACGGAGGATACGCGCCCTCGGTGCCCATGCGCACGGTGTCGGCCATGGCCATGCCGGCGGTCAGCGCCAGCGCGGCGGTGGTCAGAATCAGTTTCTTCATTGAGAGACTCCCATTGTCGTTGGTATTTTGATTATGCGGCCTTGGTGACGGAAAGAAAGCCCTGCAAACGCTCGGATTTCGGCGCTGCAAAGATATCTTCGGCGGTGCCCTCTTCCTCGACCAGCCCCTGGTGGAGGAAGATGACATGGGACGAGATATCGGCGGCCATCTTCATGTCATGGGTAACGATGATCATGGTGCGGCCCTCGGCGGCCAGGTCCCGGATCACCTTGATGACTTCCTGCTCCAGCTCGGGGTCGAGCGCCGAGGTCGGCTCGTCGAACAACAGCGCCTGCGGCTCCATGCACAGGCCGCGCGCGATGGCAGCGCGCTGCTGCTGGCCACCCGACAGCTGGGCCGGGTAATTGTCGCATTTGTCGCCGATCCCCACCTTGTCGAGATAGCGCCGCGCGCTCTCCTCGACCTCGGCCCGGTCGCGGCCCAGCACGTGGATCGGCGCCTCCATCACGTTTTGCAGGATGGTCATATGGGCCCACAGGTTGAACTGCTGGAACACCATGCTGAGGTTCGTGCGAATGCGCAGCACCTGTTTGGGGTCGGCCGGGCGGCGGGAACTGCCGCTGCCGGTCCAGCGGACCGGTTCGCCGTTGAACAGGATCTCGCCCTGCTGGCTGTCCTCGAGCAGGTTGCAGCAACGAAGCAGCGTGGATTTGCCCGATCCCGATGAGCCGATCAACGACACCACGTCGCCGCGATGGGCGGTGATATCGACACCTTTGAGGACTTCGAGCTGGCCAAAGCTCTTGTGCAGGTTCTTGATCTGGATAACGGGGGCGGTTTCTGTCACGTGGTGTCCCGATGTCTTGTTTTGCGTGTTAGGGCGGTACTAGGTCGGAAAAACCGACACATTGCAATGTTCAAATCGACGGTTTGTACCGGTTAACCCGACGAAATGATCAGTCTGCGGAACAAATAGCAGACGGTGCCGGCGGATTGGGGATGCTCAGATAAGCCGAGGCAGGAATGTCAACCAGCCCCTTGAGATGCAGCGCCGCACGATCGGCCGGGTCCAGATTCGCAATCGCCGTCCGGACGGCGGCGGCAATAGCGGCGGCATCCCGTCCCGGCGCAGTGATATAGGGCAGCACCGGGGTGGGCGTGGTATGGGCCACCTCGCGCAGCCGCGCACCCAGATCGGTGTGTTCGCAGAGCAACGTCCAGGTCAGCGCATCCAGCGCCGCCAGATCGGCCCGCCCCTCGGCCACGGCCGCGGCCGAGGCCGCATGCGCGCCGCTTTCCAGCAGCGCGGCAGGGGCCAGCCCGGCCCCTTGCAGATGGGTTACAGGCGCCGCCCAGCCCGACTGCGACAGCGCCTCGTTATAGGCAAAGGTGCCAGTCGCCAGCTCGGGCAGGTCGCGCGTATCGTCGACCCGCGCCACAAAGACGGATCGGTAATGCCCCGGCGCGCAGCCCGGCAGCCCGTAATCGGGAGTGCCCACCAGCTGCACATGGCCATGCAAACGGGTGCGATAGGGCATGCCGCAGGTCTGCGCCAGCACCATTTCGGGATCGCGCCAAATCGCCCAGACATCGCGTGTCCGGTCGAGCGTTTCGGGGCCATATCCCAGTTCGGCGCGGACCAAGGCCCAGAACCGGTCATTGGCGGCGCGCAGGGGCGGCATGTCATACATGCCCAGCATGGCGGTCATCGGCTTGCCGCTTTTTGCCGTGCCAGGGCCGAGTCACGGTCGTTGACGCCCAGCAGGTTTGCCACCAGCCGCAACAGCGCGTCCTCTTCCTGGGCGCGTTCCCCATCGGCCAGTACCACCGACCACAACGCCTCGACCACGGCGCGGCGCTCCTCATAGGCGACGGCCTCCTTGATCGCGCGGGTAAAGCGGACGGTATCGGGTGCCTCGGCCTCCAGCTCTTCGGCGCGGGCGCGCAGCTGCGCCGCCTCGAACGGGCTCAGCCCATAGCGGGCGGCTGCGATCCGGTCGATCCGGTCGCGCTCGGCCTGGGCATAGTCATTGTCCGCGCGGGCGATCCGCACCAAGAGCGCGGTCAGCGCCAGACGCGCATCTCCATCGTCAAGCGGCGCGGGCTGCGGCTGTGTCAGCCGGGTCAGAAACTCTCGGAACATGGCGACTCCATCCGGGTCTGGTCGTTGGTGGCGACGGACCTAGCCCGCGCGCGCCAGTATGCGGTCGCGGGCGCCGTCGCTGTCCTTGCGGCTGAGACCCATGGCAATCCGCGCCTCTTCGACGATCTTCAGCTCACCCTCGCGTTGCAGACCATCGGCCAGCACCACTTCCCAAAGCGCATCCAGCGCGGCAAGCCGCTCTTCGAGGCCCGTGGTCTCGCGGATCAGCTTGCCGAAGGTATCGGTGTCGGGCGCGGCGGCGTGCAGCTTTTCGCAGGTTGCGCGCACCTTGGCCGCCTCTATGGCGTTGTGACCATAGAGCCGGGCCAGGATCCGGTCGATCAGGCTGATCTCCTCGACCTGGTATTCGCGGTCCGCCTTGGCCACGCGCACCAGAAGCGCACCCAGCGCAAGCTCGGCATCGGGGTCGGGCAGCGGCGTCGGAGAAGGCGGGCGAAAGGCCTGAAGGAACTTTTTCAGCATGGGCGCAATCTATCCCATATGTTGCGTCTGGCCAAGCGTGTTCTACCCGTCATAGCCTTGGATGATAACCAGATCGCCGGTCGAGACCGGGTCACGCAGGGCCTTGGCCGCCTGATAGCCGGGACTGTCGTAACAGGCCAGCGCCGCCTCATAGCTGGGAAACTCGATCACCACGGTGCGCGCGCGGGCCTGGCCCTCGCGCGTCTCGCGCCCGCCACCGCGGACCAGGAACCGGGCGCCATATTCGGCAAAGGGCGCCGCGTTGGCCGCGATATAACTCTTGTAGATCTCCATGTCGTCCACATCCACATGGGCGACCCAGTATCCTTTGGGCATGACTGTCTCCTCGTCGTTCAGGCCGCAGGGTGGCCCGCAACGCGCGGCGATGCAATCCCGCTTGTGCAGGCGCGGAAATCGGGCAAACTTGCTGGCATGATTGTCTTCGATGGCCATAACGATGTCTTGACCGAGCTCGCCCGCGCCGGCGGCCGGGCTGCCGCGGGTGGGTTCCTGACCGGGCTGCCGGGGCAACTCGACCTGCCGCGCGCGCGGGCTGGCGGGTTTGGCGGCGGTTTCTTCGCGCTTTGGGCGCGTTCTGACGGTGCCACGGATTTCAGCGCGCTGGGCCCGGAATACGATCTGCCTCTGCCCGAACCGGTGCCCGAACCGCAGGCCTGGGAGATGATCCGGGCCCAGGCCGACACGCTGGTGGCGCTGGAAGAGGCAGGCGCGCTGCGGATCTGTACCAGCACTGGCCAGATCGCGCGGGCTCGGGACGAAGGGCTGTTGGCTGCAATCCTGCATCTGGAAGGGGCCGAGGGAATCGGCTCCGATTTCTATGAACTCGAGGAGCTATACGCGCTGGGTCTGCGCTCGCTCGGGCCGGTCTGGAGCCGGCCCAACGCCTTTGGTCACGGAGTGCCGTTCTGCTATCCTTCCGGCCCCGATATCGGGCCGGGCCTGACCGAGCGTGGCCGCGCCCTGATCGCGCGCTGCGCGGAGATGCGGATTCTGGTCGATCTCAGTCATCTGAACCTGGCCGGGTTCCGTGACGTGGCGGCGATATCGACGCGCCCGCTGGTGGCGACCCATTCCAACGCCCATGCACGGGTACCGCATGCGCGCAACCTGACCGATGAACAGCTGCGGATCATGGCCGAGAGCGGAGGCCTGGCGGGGGTGAATTTCGAATCCACCTTCCTGCGCCCCGACGGGCGCCCGGACGATGACATTCCCGCAGCGTGGCTGATGTCGCAATTCGACCACTTGCTGGACAGGCTGGGCGAGGAGGGCGTGGCAATCGGCTCGGATTACGATGGCTGCACGCCGCCTTGCTGGCTCAATTCGGTCGACAAGTTGCCGGCCCTGATCGAGGCAATGGAGCGGCACGGCTATCCTGCGGCCCGGATCGAGCGCATCTGCTGGGGCAACTGGATGCGGGTGCTGGCCGAGACCTGGGGCGAGGCCGCCTGACTGTTCACAAAATGAGCGCCTGCGGCGCGCCCGCCTTTTTTCGCGCCTGCGGCGCGGCATGCGAGGCGCTGCCTCGCGCTCCGGAGTATTGCGGACCAGAAAGAAGCCTAAATCCCGTCCTGCTTCTTTCTGGTTCCAAATATCTCTGGGGGAGTCACCGCAGGGGACGGTGGCAGAGCCCCCAACCGCCGTTCAGACCAGGCGCGAGCTTTCCTTGGCCGCGCGCACGAAATCGGCAAATAGCGGGTGCGGGTCGAAGGGTTTCGATTTCAGCTCGGGGTGGTACTGAACGCCGATGAACCACGGGTGATCCGTCCATTCGACGATCTCGGGCAGGCGTCCATCGGGCGACATGCCCGAGAAGCAGAGGCCCGCCTTTTCCAGCTGTTCGCGGTATTTGATATCCACCTCGTAGCGGTGGCGGTGGCGTTCTTCGATCGCGGTGCCGCCATAGACCTCGGCCACTCTGGAGCCTTCCTTGAGAACCGCGTCATAGGCGCCCAGCCTCATGGTGCCGCCCTTGTCGTCATCGACTTTGCGGCTGACCTTGTAATTGCCCTGCACCCATTCCTTGAGGTGATAGACTACCGGTTCGAACCGTTTCTTGCCGGCCTCGTGGTCGAATTCCTCGGAGCCAGCTCCGGCGATGCCGGCCACGTTGCGCGCCGCCTCGATCACCGCCATCTGCATGCCCAGGCAGATGCCCAGATAGGGCACCTGGTGTTCGCGGGCATATTGCGCCGCCTTGATCTTGCCCTCGGTGCCGCGTTCGCCAAAGCCGCCGGGCACCAGGATGGCATGGAAGCCCTCGAGATAGGGCGCGGGATCCTCGCGGTCGAAGATCTCGGCATCGACCCATTCGATCCTGACCTTCACGCGATTGGCCATGCCGCCATGGGTCAGCGCCTCGGCGATGGATTTATAGGCGTCTTCCAGCTGGGTGTACTTGCCGACGATGGCGACCTTGACCTCGCCTTCGGGGTTGTGGATGCGGTCGCTGACGTCTTCCCATTTCGTCAGATCCGGCTTGGGTGCCGGGCTGATCTGGAACGCGTCCAGCACCGCCTGATCCAGCCCCTCGGCGTGATAGGCCAACGGCGCGTCGTAGATGGTCGAGAGATCCTGCGCGGCGATCACCGCCTCGGGGCGGACGTTGCAGAAGAGCGCCAGTTTCTCGCGCTCTTTCTGCGGGATCGGCCCTTCGGAGCGGCAGACCAGGATATCGGGGGCGATGCCGATGGAGCGAAGCTCCTTGACCGAGTGCTGGGTGGGCTTGGTCTTCAGCTCGCCGCTGGCCTTGATATAGGGCAGCAGCGTCAGGTGCATGAAGATGCACTGGCCGCGCGGCTTGTCCTGGGAAAACTGGCGGATCGCCTCGAAGAAGGGCAGGCCCTCGATATCGCCGACGGTGCCGCCGATCTCGCAGAGCATGAAATCGACCTCGTCCTCGCCGATCGAGATGAAATCCTTGATCTCGTTGGTGACGTGGGGAATGACCTGGATGGTCTTGCCGAGATAGTCGCCGCGGCGTTCCTTTTCGAGCACGTTGGAATAGATCCGGCCCGAGCTGACCGAGTCCGTCTTGCGCGCCGCCACCCCGGTGAAGCGTTCGTAATGGCCGAGGTCCAGGTCGGTCTCGGCACCGTCATCGGTGACGAAGACCTCGCCATGTTCAAAAGGCGACATGGTGCCCGGATCGACGTTCAGATAGGGGTCGAGCTTGCGCAGGCGGACTGAGAAGCCGCGCGCTTGCAGCAACGCGCCCAATGCGGCCGAGGCCAGACCTTTGCCAAGCGAAGAAACGACACCGCCGGTGATGAAGATAAAACGTGCCATGAGTGTTCGGCTGCCCCCGTGAGAAGTCATAAATCAGCTGCCCGGCGGTTTCGGAAAAACCGCAGCATCACGGGACTTCACGTATAGAGGATTCGCGCCAATTGCGCAAGAGAACCGCAAGATGCTGTTGCGGCCCTCACCAGGAATGCAAACTGTTGTAGATCAGTCGGCCTTGGGCACCAGGGGTGCATTGTCGCCCGCGCTGGGCGGCAACAGGTCGCTGCCTGCCGGAACGTTGGGTGTGGCGGGCTCGGATGCTTCGGGCGCCGGAACGCCCAGACGGTCGATGACCGAGGTGCCCGATGCCTTTTGCGCCGCGATCACGGTTAGGGTGATCGAGGTCACGATGAACGCGATGGCCAAAACCCACGTCACCTTGCTGAGCGCGGTTGCGGCCGCGCGGCCGGTCATCGCGCCGCCGCCGCCACCCATGCCCAGGCCGCCACCTTCGGACCGCTGCATCAGGACGACGGCGATCAGGCCCAGAGCCAGGAGAAGGTGAATGATGAGGACGACGTTTTCCATGGTGTTCCTGCGGCCGGTGGCGTGTACCGCGTGGTATCTATGCAAGTTTGCCCGCAGGGGCAAGTCGCGAGTTTGGATCACCTTCGGTAATGCCATTCATCACCGCAAAGAGGCTGGACAGGGTTGGGGCGGCGCGGCAATCTCCGCCGCATGCCACATGACCATCACGACCACCCGCATTCCCTTCTTCCTCCGGACCCGGCGCTGCGCGTCAAGGCGTTGGAGACGATCCTGACCCGCAAGGGGCTGATCGACCCCGCCGCGCTGGACGAGATCATCGACACCTATCAGAATCGCATCGGCCCGCAGAACGGGGCGCGTGTGGTGGCGCGCGCCTGGGCCGATCCGGTGTTCAAGGCGGCGCTGTTGGCCGATGCCATGCCGCTGTTGACCGAGATGGGATATTACGGGCGGCAGGGTGAACACATGGTCGTGGTCGAGAACACGCCCGAGACCCATAACATGGTCGTTTGCACCCTGTGCAGCTGTTACCCGTGGCCGCTGTTGGGCATTCCGCCGGGCTGGTACAAGTCCGACGCCTATCGGTCGCGCGCGGTGCGCGAGCCGCGCAAGGTGCTGGCCGAATTCGGGGTCAGCCTGCCCGAGGGGTCCGCCGTGCGTGTCTGGGATTCGACGGCCGAGATCCGCTATCTGGTGCTGCCGATGCGGCCCGAGGGGAGCGAGGGACTGGACGAGGAGGCGCTGGCCGAACTGGTGACGCGCGACAGCATGATCGGCACCGGCCTGCCGAGGGTGCCCGCATGACCCGCGTGCATGACATGGGCGGACGGTTTGGCGATGGCGCGATTACGCCCGAGGCCGACGGTATCCCGCAGCTGGGCGACTGGCAGGCGCGGGCCTTGGCGCTGACCTTGGCGGCGGGGGCGCTGGGACAGTGGAACATAGACGTCTCGCGCCATGCGCGCGAGCGGCTGTCACCGGCGGATTATGGCCGCTTCAGCTATTTCGAGAAGTGGATCGCGGCGCTGGCCGATCTGCTGGTCGAGACCGGAGTGCTGACCGAGGAAGACCTGCGTGGAGACGGCTCGGCGGGGGCTCACCCGCTGGCCGAACGCGCGATGAAGGCCGAGGCGGTGGCCGCTGTGCTGGCGCGCGGCGGTCCGGCGGACCGCCCGTCGAATGTCGCGCCCCGGTTCGAGGTGGGGCAGGCAGTGCGCACGCTGCGCCCGGCGGCCAACCGGCTGGTCGATGGCGGCCATACGCGGCTGCCCGCCTATGCGGCGGGCGCGCGCGGGCGGATCGTGCTGAAACATGGCAGCCATGTGTTGCCGGACAGCAATGCGCACCGGCTGGGCGAGGCGCCCGAGCCGCTTTATGCGGTGGCCTTTCCGGCCTCGGAGCTTTGGGCCGATCCCGAGGCGCCGGGGGACGAGGTGGTGCTGGATCTCTGGCAGAGCTATATGGAGCCGGCATGAGCGAGTGCCCCGATATCGCGGCCCCCGAGCCGGTCTTTGCCGAGCCCTGGCATGCGCAGGTCTTTGCCCTGACGGTGCATCTGAACGAGGCGGGGCGGTTCACCTGGGCCGAGTGGGTGGACCGGTTTTCCGCCACGTTGAAACGGCACGGGCTGTCGCGCGATCTGGACGGGGGCGAGGATTACTTCAACGCGTGGCTGGAGACGTTGGAGAGGCTTCTGAGTGAGGCAGGCGAGGCCGCCCCCGAGGAACGCGCCGAAATGCGCGCGGCCTGGGAGCGTGCCTATCTGACAACGCCACATGGCCAGCCGGTGCGGCTGGCCGAGTGATCAGCCCCTGTCGTCGGGGTCGGCCTGACCGACCCCGCGAAACACGGCCTTGAACGGCAGGATCCAGAGGATCCCGAGGCCGACGAAAATCACCAGTTCGACTAGCACAGGCAACCCGTCGAACCGGGCGCGCAGCCAATCCGTCAGGGTGACCGCCACCACGATGTAAAGCGGCAGCGCCACCAGCAGGACGACCAGCGACCAGCGGCGGCGCGCCTTGTGCGACAGCGCCATCAGTCGGCGAACGGGTCGGTCACCAGGATGGTGTCCTCCCGCTCCGGGCTGGTCGAGAGCATGGCGACCGGGCAGTCGATCAGTTCCTCGACACGGCGGACATATTTGATCGCATTGGCGGGCAGGTCGGCCCAGCTGCGCGCGCCCTCGGTCGATTCCGACCAGCCGGGCATTTCCTCGTAGATGGGCGTGCAGCGCGCCTGTTGGTCGGCGGCGGTGGGCAGGTAATCGAGCCGGGTACCGTCCAGATCGTAGCCGACGCAGATTTTCAGCGTCTCGAACCCGTCGAGCACGTCAAGCTTGGTCAGCGCGATGCCGTTGATACCGCTGGTGGCGCAGGTCTGGCGCAACAGCGCCGCGTCGAACCAGCCGCAGCGCCGCTTGCGCCCGGTCGTGGTGCCAAACTCATGGCCGCGCGTGCCAAGCCGTTCGCCATCGGCGTCGTGCAGTTCGGTGGGGAAGGGGCCTTCGCCGACGCGGGTGGTATAGGCTTTGACGATGCCCAGAACGAAGTCGATCGAGTTCGGGCCGATGCCCACCCCTGTGGCCGATTGCCCGGCAATCACGTTCGACGAGGTGACAAAGGGATAGGTGCCAAAGTCGATATCCAGAAGCGCGCCCTGGGCGCCTTCGAACAGGATGCGCTTTCCGGCTTTGCGCTTCTCGTTCAGCACTTTCCAGACCGGTGCGGCAAAGGGCAGGATCTGCGGCGCGATCTCCCGCAGCTTTGCGATCAGCGCGTCACGATCGACCGGCTCGACGCCCAGGCCCTTGCGCAGCGGATTGTGGTGCTGCAATGCGCGGTCGACGCGGGCGACCAGCGTGGCCTCGTCTGCCAGATCGGCAACGCGAATGGCGCGGCGGCCCACCTTGTCCTCGTAAGCCGGGCCGATGCCGCGGCCCGTGGTGCCGATCTTGGTTCCCTTGCTGGCCGCCTCTTCACGGGCCCTGTCAAGTTCGCCGTGAAAGGGCAGGATCAGCGGCGTGTTCTCGGCGATCATCAGCGTCTCGGGGGTGATCTCGACACCCTGCGCCCGCACGGTCTCGATCTCGCCCATCAGGTGCCAGGGGTCCAGCACCACGCCATTGCCGATCACGCTCAGCTTGCCGCCGCGCACCACGCCCGAGGGCAGCGCGTGCAGCTTGTAGACCTTGCTGTCGATCACCAGCGTATGGCCGGCATTGTGGCCGCCCTGAAAGCGCGCGATCACATCGGCACGCTCGCTGAGCCAATCCACGATCTTGCCCTTACCCTCGTCGCCCCATTGGGCGCCGACAACGACGACGTTGGCCATATCTGGTCCTTTGCTGGTGTTACAAACCCGCGCCCATATACCGGTGCGCGCGCGGCAGGGAAACCGCATTTTCGCCGCATGTGATCTGAATCACTGGACAGATTCGTCTATATGGGCGATTCCTAGCGGCAAAAAAAAGAACAGGCGGTTCGGGACATGGGCGTTTTCCTGCGATGGATGTTTGCCTTCGGGTTGTTGGCGCTGACCTACAACCCGACGGAGATTAACTATGTCAGATGGGCATACTGGAACTACCAGACCCATCTGTCTGTGGCCGTATTCATGGGGCTACTTCTGACGATTGGCTATATCATCTACTTGCGTGCGACCCTGCGCTCGATCGGCCCGTTCGGTATGGCACTGGTGTTGTCGGTCATCGCCTCGTTGCTCTGGGTCCTTTTCGATTTCGGCCTGCTGCATCTCGATAATACAACTGTGAATGTATGGCTTGGTATCTTTGCTTTGTCGGTTGTGTTGGGGGTTGGCCTGAGCTGGAGCCATGTACGGCGACACTTGGCCGGGCAATCCGATGTCGATGACGTGGATGAGTGAGGCAAGGCCCTTGAAGTGCAAAACGGCACCGCGATATCGGGGTGCCGTTTTGCGCTTTTGAGCTATTTAGCGGGTCAGCCCGCAGCTCGGTTATCGGGGCGGAACCCGATCTGACCCGAGGCAGTGAATTGACCGCTGGCGGTCTTTTTCAGCTTGCCCTCGCGCAGAAGTTGCCCGAATGAGCGCAGCCCGTCCTCGCGATTGAATTCCTGATCGTCAAGCTGTCGTACTTTGTTCATCAGTTGCGGGCGAGAGAACTGGTCGTGACCCTCGACAAAAGACAGGTACGAGGCCGCCGCCTCCAGCAACTCGTGCAGGCCGCTGGCGCCGGTCTCCGCGACATACTTGGCAAAGCCGCCTTCGATGGCTTCGGCAGCGCGTTCGCCCGGCACAAGGTTAGCCACCCGGCGCGGGCGGACTGGGCCACTTGTTGCGGCGCGCTTGGTATCGATGCGCTGCTCGGCCACCAGTTTCAGCGGAGCGGGTCGGTCTGCGACCTGAGCGCGCGGTGTGTTCCCGCTGGTAACCGGACGACGCGGGCGCACCACCTCGGACAGATCGGAACGGTACTCGTCGTCATTGGAATGGGTGCCCATCGTGCCGCCCGCTGACCGCTCGGCCCGGGTCGCGGCAACTGCTGCCCGCATCCGCGAATAGGTTTCGCGGGTGTGGGACAGATCCGGGTCGTCCAGTTTCTCGTCTGCTGCAGCCAACAGTCGGGAAATATCGTCGTTGCCACCGGAGATGGCAGCCTCGTTCGGAAAGGCGGTGTCCTCTTCGGTGTCGTTGTCATCAACCTCATCGAATTCGCTAAAGAGCGAACCGTCGACGTCCGAGGTGTCTTCGTCTTCTTCGTCGAGGTTGAGCAGGTCGATCTCATCGTCCTCTTCGTCGTCGTAAGCCTGATCCGAGTTGCGCTCGGCAAGGTATTCCGCCTCGACCGCGGCCAGCTCGCGCAGCAGATCGTCCTCGTCTTCCGGAGAAAGCGAGCCGGTCATCGGGAGGTCGGCCTCTTCTTCCGCTATCTCGATTTCGCTGCGCTTGATCTTGGTGACGCGGACAGCAACACGCGGATGGATGTCTTCGACCGTCTGTGACGTCTCGTCGGCAATCGCCTCTTCGGCCGCTTCTTCGTCGGGCTCATTCATGTCCGAGACGAAACGCGCGGCAAGTCCGCTGTCGACCTGTTCGAGTGGTGCGACCTCTGCCTCGAGCGTATCGAGTTCGGCTAGGTTGCTGGCATGTTCGTCCTCGGTATAGGGCGTCTGTGCAGGGCTGCCCTGTTCATTCCGAGACACTACGGCCCGGATGCGCTGCAGCTTGGCAGCGATGGAGTCGGGGGCTGCCGGCGTTTCAGGGGCGCTGTCAACCGGTTCAGCCTCGGCCAAGGTATTAATTTCGGCGTCGTCCCAACTGTCCTCTTCATCCTTGGCCAGGTCTTCGAACTGTGCGGAGATGTTGGCGAGCATTGCTTCGCTGTCATCTTCGTCCGTGTCCTCCACCATTCCCTCGTCGATTTCGGCTTCGGCTGTTTGGTCTACCAACGGCGCCTCAGCCGAGGTCTCTTCGGTTGCCTCTTCGACCTGCGCTTCGCCGAACGGTTCGGGCTGCATTTCTGCTACTTTCGGCGCTGTAACCTCAGGTTGGGCCGGGGCGACCTCGGCCGCGGGGGCCTCCGTCAAGGAGGTGGCCGGAGCAGGGTCTGCGGGAACCGGCTCTGAAACCGAAGCGGACACCAGTGCAGCGGGGGCTGCGGCGCGCAGCACGATCCCCTTTTCATCCCGCCGCGCTTCGACCTGACGGGCGATCTCGCGCTCGGCGATCCGGGCAAGCATATCGGCATCCGGCTGCGGCGGTTCAGCGCCGAAATAGCGGTCGTCGGCAGCGAGATCCCGGAAGTACTCGGCAATGGCCTTCATCGTGTCGAAAGAATCGTCGAACCCTTCGAGCGTACAGGAGAATGTCCCATACGAGACGGTCAAGACCTTGTTGTTCTGTACCATGGGATGCTCGTCCTCTACATAGTTGTGCCTAAGCGTTTACCATCCCTTGGGCGTCAATTTCGGCCCGATTCTGTGCAAATGAGCGTATCATTTTGTGACTACAATATGTCCTGTTTCCTGAGGGGGCGACAATCCAGCCATGAATACCGCGATTGTTGAGAAATCGGAACCGGTTACCCTTGTTGGGGGCGGGGATATTGGTCCGGAGGACCTGGAGTTGGCGCTAGAGCGCGCCAGAACACTGGTCGCCGCCGATAGTGGCGCGCTGGTGGCGCTGGCGCAAGGGCGGATGCCCGATGCTGTCATCGGGGATATGGATAGCCTGCCGGCATTGCACCGCGTCCGCATCCCTGACGAGCGGCTTCATTCGATTTCCGAGCAGGACAGCACCGATTTCGACAAGGCTCTGCGCCATATCTCGGCCCCACTTGTGCTGGGGGTCGGATTTCTGGGTGCACGGGTGGATCATCAGCTGGCCACATTCAATGCGATGGTGCGACATGCGGATCGTCCTTGCGTGCTGCTCGGCGCGTCCGAGGCGGTCTTTCACCTGCCGCCCCGGCTGGAGCTGGATCTGGTGCCGGGCGATGTCGTGTCATTGTTCCCGCTGGTGCCGGTGACGGCGCGGTCCGAGGGGCTGTTCTGGCCGCTCGACGGGTTCGTGATGGCACCCGACGGTCAGATCGGCACCTCGAACCGGGCGACCGGGCCGGTGCAGATCGAGTCAGACGGGCCGGGCTTGCTGGTGATGGTGCCGCGCGGCGCGCTGGACGGGGTTATCCGCTGGTTCCTGTCGCCGCGCTGCGGGCGCTGGCCTGCTCGCGCAGAATGACATAGAGGCCCGCCGCCATGGTGATCAGGATGCCGAGGGCCGCCAGCCCGTTGGGCAGGTCGTGGAAGATCAGCCAGCCGATGGCGGTGGCGACGGGAATCTCCAGATACTGCATCGGCGCCAGCGTGGCCGAAGGCGCATAGCGCAGCGACCAGGTCATCAACAGATGCGCCGCCGTGCCGAGTACGCCGATGGCCAGAAGCAGCCAGAGTGTCGTGCCCGAGGCTGTTACCAGAGTCAGCGCCTCGACCCCGACGGCGTGACCGATCAGCAGCACCGGCGTCAAGGCCACGCAGGCCATGACGCCCGAGACCGCCTGAAGCGCGATCGGGTCGGTGTCCTTGGCCAGTTGCCGTGTGACCAGCATGAAGAGGGCAAAGACCACGGCGACCACAAGCGGCAGAAGGGCGGGCAGGCCAACCTCGGCAAAGCTGGGCTGGATCACCAGAAGCGTGCCGACAAAGCCCACGATACAGGCGCCAAGGCGGCGCGGGCCGACCTCTTCGCCCAGAACGTATTTGCCCAGGAGCAGCATGATGAAGGGCATGACAAAGGCGATGGCGACCGCATCGGCCAGCGGCAGATAGCGCAAGGCGGTGAACATCGCCCAGATGCCGGTGATGTGCAGCGCGGTGCGCAGGGCGGTCAGGCGCAACAGCCGCCCGCGTAATTGCCAGGGACGCCCGGTGGCCTGGACCAGCGGGATCAGGACCACGGCCTGAATGGCAAAGCGCACCAGCAAGAGCTGCATGGTGGGCATGGTACCGCCCAGCAGCTTGGCCAGCGCGTCGCCCATCGGGGCGAGCACACAGAAACCGAGCATCAGGACGATGCCCAGAAGGGGGCGGTCGGCGGTCATTGTGCGACGCTAGTTTCCCGTTCAGGGTGATACAAGCGTAACGTCGCTCACAAGAAGCGGAATTTTTGCAAAATTCCGGGACAGAAAATCGCAGATTTTCTGGGCCATTTTCTGTGTCAGAAAATGGCGCCCGCCTCAGCAGTTCGGAACATTGACTGCGAGCCCGCCCAGCGAGGTCTCCTTGTATTTCTCGTGCATGTCGGCACCGGTCTGGCGCATGGTCTCGATCACCGCATCCAGCGGCACGAAATGCTTGCCGTCGCCGCGCAAGGCCAGCGAAGCTGCCGAGACCGCCTTGATCGCGGCCAGACCGTTGCGTTCGATACAGGGCACCTGAACCAGACCCTTGACCGGATCGCAGGTCATGCCGAGGTGATGTTCCAGCGCGATTTCGGCGGCGTTTTCCACCTGTTCGGGCGTGCCGCCCATCACCGCGCAGAGGCCTGCCGCCGCCATGGCGGCGGCGCTGCCGACCTCGGCCTGACATCCCGCTTCGGCGCCCGAGATCGAGGCATTGTACTTGACCAGCCCGCCGATGGCGGCGGCGGTCAGCAGGAAATCCTCGACATGGCTGGGCGCCGCGCCCGGCACGTGGTCGAGGTAGTAGCGCAGCACCGCGGGCAGGGTGCCCGCCGCACCGTTGGTGGGGGCGGTCACAACCTGGCCGCCAGCGGCGTTTTCCTCGTTCACCGCCATGGCATAGACGCTCATCCAGTCGTTGATCGTGTGCGGCGCGTTCAGGTTCATGCCGCGTTCGGCCACCAGCGCGTCATGGATCCCCTTGGCGCGGCGGCGCACATTGAGGCCCCCGGGCAGGATGCCATCGGTGGCCAGTCCGCGTTCGATACAGTTGTTCATCACTTCCCAGAGCCGCGCGGTGCCCTTGGCAAAGGAGGTCTCGCAGCCACGCGCGATTTCGTTGGCGCGTTTCATCTGGGCGATGGACTTGCCCGAGGCGGCGGCCATCTCCAGCATCTCGGCTGCGGATTTGAACGGATAGGGCACCGGCGGGCCGTCATTGCTGTCCTTGCCCTGGGCCAGTTCCTCTTCGGTCAGGACAAAGCCGCCGCCGACGGAATAGAACACCTGCCGCAGGATCACGTCGCCCTGGGCGTCGGTGGCCATCAGGATCATGCCGTTGGCATGGCCCGGAAGGGTGTGGTCATAGTCGAAGACAAGGTCGCGCTTGGGGTCGAAGGCCAGCTCCGGCAGCCCCTCGGGCGTCACTGTATGTGTCGCGTGGATCGCGGCCAGCGCTTCCTCTGCCTTGTCGTTGTCATAGCTATCGGGGACAAAGCCCGCGAGGCCAAGGATGGTGGCGCGGTCGGTGGCATGGCCCACGCCGGTAAAGGCCAGCGAGCCATGTAGCGAGCCCTTGACCCCATGAAACTCGAAGGGTGAGGCGCGCATCATGTCAAGGAAGCGCGCGGCGGCCACCATCGGCCCCATGGTGTGCGACGAGGACGGGCCGATGCCCACTTTGAACATGTCGAAGACGGAGAGGAACATATCAGGTAGCCGAACCTTCTGGCGGGTTTGCGTGATGGGGGGCGGTGAACGGGGTGTCGCCCAGCCCCTCGGCCACTTGAGCGGCACGGGTGGCGGGGCGGGTTTCCAGCGCTGCGAGGATGCGGTGCAGATGCGGCGTGTCGGTGGCGGCGAACCAGGAGCGGTCGCTGTCCTGCGGATAGAGCGCCAGCCAGCGCATCAGGCAGGCGAGATACCAGCTCAGGATGGACGGGGTGGCGGGCGACAGCCAGTCCGGCGCCCCTGCCGCCACGGCATCGAGCAGGGCCAGATGGGTGCGCAGGCGCGGGCGCAGGCCCGTGCGCAGCGTCTCGACCTGAGCCTCGGCGATGTATTTGTCGGGATAGAACAACATCCGCATATCCGCATGCAGCGTGTTCGAGGCGAAGAACAGCCATTTCAGGAAGGCGCCGCGTGCCGGATCGGCAGGCGCGGGGGCAAGTTGGCCATGCGTATCGGCAAGCCAGAGCAGGATGGCGGCGGTTTCAAAGATCGGGCCTTGCGGGGTCTCCAGCACCGGGATCAGCCCGGCGGGGTTGAGCGCGCGATAGGCGGCGCTGTCCTGTGCCCGGCTGGCGCGGTCGACCAGCATGGTTTCATAGGGCAGACCCATATCCTCCAGCGCCAGCCGGATCACCAGCGAGGCGTTGTCAGGGGCGTAATGCAGGCGATAGGGCGCGGTCATGCCCCCGATATAAGATGCACGGGCGATTCTGCATTCACCGATTGCGACGTTTCCCATCGGAAACGCGTAAGCTTGCCGCGAGTCACGGTTTCTGCGCCTGACAGACGAAATGGGTCAGGGAAAAGAAGAACCGCCCCGCGCGTGCCAGCTCCTGCTGCTCCTGTGCCCAGGATCGCGCCTCGGGTTCGGGCATTGCGTCTGTCTGGACGGCATAGGCGGTCATCAGGCGGATCATCATCGCGGCAAGCCCGTCCGGGCGCAGTTGCGTGTCGCAAAAGGCAAGCGGCGTCGTGCTGACCGCGCGAAACCCGGCCTCGGTCAGCAGCGCCGGGAGGCGCGCGGGCACATCGCGGCAAGCAAGGTGGCGGTCCCAGATGCGGCACATCTCGGCCATGCGCGCGGGCCGGTCACTGTGCCAGGTCAGTGTGTCCCAATGCATGTCGCCGATCACCAGCCGGCCACCGGGTTTCAGAACGCGAAAGAGTTCGGCCAGCGGTGGGCGCATGTCGTCGAAATACTCGAACACTTGCAGCGAGGCCGCGCCGTCGAGGCTGTTTTCATCGCAAGGAAGGGCCTCGGCGTGGCCCTCCAGGAAGGCGACATTGCCGCGATCGGCGCAGCGGGCCCGCGCGAGGTCGAGCATGTCGGTGCTGGGATCAAGACCCAGCACATGACCGATGTCGCCCACCGCGCGGGACAGGTCGAGCGTCAGGAGGCCGTTGCCGCATCCCAGATCCAGCAGGTGCTCGCCCGGGGCCGGGGCCAGTGCGTCGAAACTGGCGCGGCGGCGGCGGGTGATATCGGCACCCTGATAGGCATCCTCCAGAATGCGGGCGGTGTCGTCGTCGAATTGCAGCATGCGTTTGGTCCCTTACCGCGACCATAGCACATTCAGGGAAGTGGCCCAAAAACGGCGGGGTCCGGCAGGGCCTTGCCCGGTTCGGTGTCACCCCGCGCGGCGGCGGCGCAAGGCCAGACCGGCGCGCAGGTTCAGCGTCAGCAGGGTGATGTTGGTGGCCCCAGCCAGAAGTTCCAGCGCCTGCACCGCATAAAAGAGCGTGTCGAACTGGCCCGCATTGGCGCGGAGGGCGAGGAACACGGCGCTGGGCAGCAGGACCAGCAACCCGTTGGCGGCGATCAACTTCATCCGCCGCGATTTGGCGGCGACCTCGGGCAGGCGCCAGCCTTTGCCCAAGGCCGCACCGGTGGCGCCCGCGGTGGCCATGGCCGGGATCAGCAGCGCCATGCCGTAAAGGATCGCGGTCTTGACCTGCGCGATCTGGCCATGGGAGCCAAACAGCTCGACCAGCGCGGTCGCGGCCCAGAAACAGGCAATGGTGAGCAGGGCGATGCCGCCGCTCAGCGCGTGCAGTTTGAGTTTCATGGCAAGATCCCTATTAGTATAGCATGCTATTTAAATAATATTGAATAGCACGCTATGCAAGGAGTAAACCGATGCCATGGACCAGTTTCAGCACAATTCGGCCGGGTATCTGGCCAATCACATGGCGCGGCTCTTTGCGGCGGGGCTGGCGCGGCGCATCCAGCCGCTGGGGCTCGCCCCGGCACAGTTCATGGTGCTGTTGGAACTGTGGCACAGCGACGGGCGTACCCAGGCCGACCTGACGGCGGCGCTGGATGTGGAGCAGGCGACCATGGCCAATACGCTCAAGCGGATGGAGCGGGACGGGCTGATCCGGCGCTTGCCCTCCGAGGAGGACCGCCGCGCCCGGCTGATCCATCTGACCGACCGCGCCCGCGCGATGGAGGCAGAGGCCAAGGCGGCGGCAGGGGCGCAGAATGCGCAGGCGCTGGCGGGTCTGGACGCGGCAGAGCGCGCGACATTCATCTCACTGATGCGCCGGGTGATCGGCAATATGCAACGGGGCTGAGGGGCGGGTCTGGGGCTGACGGCCGGATTTGGTCTCGCAGTTGGGCGGGGCGTTGCGTATAACGCTGGCAATCATCGACAGGGGATACTGCCATGACCGGAGAACTCTCGCCCATCGACAAGGCGAAATTCGTTGCCGCCAAGCGGGCGGCGGATCTGGTCGAGGATGGTATGAGGGTCGGCCTCGGGACAGGGTCCACAGCCGCCTGGCTGGTGCGCTGCCTAGGCGAGATGGTGCGCAAGGAAGGGTTGAAGATGCGCGGCGTTCCGACCTCGACCCGCACCGCGCAGCTGGCGCGCGAGGTGGGGATCGAGATCATCACGCTGGACGAGGCGCGCTGGCTTGATATCACCATCGACGGAGCCGACGAATTCGATGGCGATCTGAACCTGATCAAGGGCGGCGGCGGCGCGCTGCTCCACGAAAAGATCGTGGCGACAGCCTCGGACCAGATGGTGGTGATTGCCGATGTCGGCAAGGAAGTGGGCCGTCTGGGCGCCTTTCCCCTGCCGGTCGAGGTGATCCCCTTTGGCTGGCAGACCACCCAGGCGCTTTTGGAGGAGACGCTGATCTCGATGGACGTGCTGGGGCGGACGGCGACCTTGCGGATGAACGGCGACACACCGTTCATCACCGACGAGGGCAACCATATCCTGGACCTGCACCTGCAACGGATCGGCAATGCCCGTCAGGTGGCGCTGGTGCTGAACCAGATCCCCGGCGTGGTGGAAAATGGCCTGTTCATCGACATTTGTGACACGGTCGTGGTGGGCCATGGTGACGGGCGGGTGGAAATCCGCGACATCAACCAGGGCACGGTGGAACATGACCGGTTGGATTTTGTCGAAAGCGACAACCTTTTTACCGATCTGGCGGATTGAGCGAGCGCTCACGCGGGTGTGATCGACGTTGTTTTCGGCAGGGTCGGCCATATGTGAACAACTCATGCAGGGCCTGCGGGCCGGCACAGGATCAAAAGGCTGCCGCCCGGCTGGGCAGCGGCGGGACTACGAGGCGAACAGATGAGTTTTGACTACGACCTTTTTGTCATCGGCGGCGGTTCGGGCGGCGTGCGCGCGGCGCGCGTTGCGGCGGGCGAGACCGGGGCCAAGGTGGCACTGGCCGAAGAGGACCGCTATGGCGGCACCTGCGTGATCCGGGGCTGCGTGCCGAAAAAGCTGATGGTGTTCGCCAGCGAATATGCCGGCATGGTCGAGGACGCGCAGGCCTATGGCTGGGACATCCAGCCGGGCGCGTTCGACTGGGACGTGTTTCGCACCAAGCTGTACAAAGAGCTGGACCGGCTGGAAGGCGTCTATCGCAACATCCTCAAGAACAACGGGGTCGAGACCTTCGACACCCGCGCGCGGCTGGTCGATGCCCATACGGTCGAACTGTCCGACGGCACCCGCAAGAGCGCGAAACATATCCTGATCGCCACCGGCGGCCGTCCGGTCAAGCCCGAGATCAAGGGCGCAGAGCTGGGCATAACCTCGAACGAGATTTTCCATCTGGAAAAGCTGCCCGAACGGATGCTGATCGTCGGCGGCGGTTACATCGCCTGCGAATTTGCGGGCATCATGAACGGCATGGGCGTCGAGGTGACCCAGTACTATCGCGGCGCGCAGATCCTGCGCGGCTTCGATGACGAGGCGCGCGGGCTGGTCAGCGAGGAGATGTGCCAGAACGGCATCAGGCTGCATCTGGGCACCAATGTGCTGGAGATGGAACGCGAGGGCGACCGGATCCGGGTCAAGGCCACCAATGGTGACGAAGAGCTGTTCGACCAGGTGATGTTCGCCACCGGTCGGGTGCCCAATGCCGACGATCTGGGGCTTGAGGGGCTGGGCGTCGAGCTGGGCCGCAAGGGTCAGATCGTGGTGGATGACTACAGCCAGACCGCCGTGCCCTCGATCTATGCCATCGGGGATGTGACCGACCGGGTCAACCTGACGCCGGTTGCGATCCGCGAAGGCATGGCCTTTGTCGACACCGTGTTCCGGGGCAAGCCGACACCGGTCGATCACGAGTTGATCCCGACCGCGATCTTTACCCAGCCCGAGATGGGCACCGTGGGGTTGAGCGAGGAAGACGCCGCGGCGCAGGAGCCGGTCGAGATCTATGCGACCTCGTTCAAGCCGATGCAGACCGCCTTTGCCGGGCGCAGCCAGCGGGTGCTGATGAAACTGATCGTATCCAAGGCCACGCGCAAGGTATTGGGCTGTCATATCGTGGCACCCGGCGCGGGCGAAATGATCCAGCTGGCCGGGATCGCGGTCAAGATGGGCGCCACCAAAGAGGACTTCGACCGGACGGTTGCGGTTCACCCGGTAATGGCCGAAGAACTGGTCACCCTGCGGCAACCGGTCCGCAGCGCTTGATTTACGGAGCGAAATGCTCAGGTTAAGGAACAGGCCGGTCACGGCCGTGTGAACAACAAGGAGACGGAAACCAGATGGCGGGCAACTCAGGTGGCCCCTGGGGGGGCGGAGGCTCTTCCGGTGGCGGCGGAAACAGGGGAAACAATGGCGGTCAGCGGCCGCCCGAAGGTGATGGCCCGCAGATCCCCGAGATCGACGAATTGGTCAAGAAGGGCCAGGAACAGCTGCGTGTCCTGATGGGCGGGCGCGGCGGTACCGGCAATCGGGGCGGCGGCAACGGTCGCGGCACCGGCGGTGGCGGTGGTCCGGCCTTTACCCGGGGCACGCTGGGTCTGGGCCTTGTGGTTGCGATCGGTCTCTGGGGCATGGCAAGTTTCTATACCGTCAAACCCGAAGAACAGTCGGTGGAACTGTTTCTGGGCGAGTTTTCCGGCATCGGCACCGAGGGTCTGAACTTTGCGCCCTGGCCGCTGGTCACCGCCGAGGTGATCCCAGTCAAGGTCGAACAGACCGAGACCATCGGCTCGGGCGGGCGCGGCAGCGACGCCGGGCTGATGCTGACCGGCGACGAGAACATCGTCGATATCGACTTCCAGGTGGTGTGGAACATCACCGATCCGGCCAATTTCCTGTTCAACCTGCGCGACCCGCGCCAGACCATTCAGGCGGTGTCGGAATCGGCCATGCGCGAGATCATCGCGCAGTCGGAACTGGCGCCGATCCTCAACCGGGACCGTGCGGTCATCGCCGAGCGGCTCGAAGAGCTGATCCAGATGACGCTGGACAGCTATAACTCGGGCATCAACATCGTCCGGGTCAACTTTGACGGGGCCGACCCGCCAGAGCCGGTCAAGGATGCCTTCCGCGAGGTTCAGTCGGCGGGTCAGGAACGCGACCGGCTGGAAAAACAGGCCGATGCCTATGCCAACACGGTTCTGGCCGGTGCGCGTGGTGAAGCGGCGCAGGTGCTGGAAGAGGCCGAAGGCTATCGCGCCCGCGTGGTCAACGAGGCCCAGGGTGAGGCCAGCCGCTTCTCGGCGGTGCTCGAAGAATATTCCAAGGCGCCCGACGTGACCCGCAAGCGTCTCTATCTGGAGCGGATGGAGCAGGTGCTGGGCGATATCGACAAGGTGATCCTGGACAGTGACGGGGCGGGCAGCCAGGGCGTGGTGCCCTATCTGCCGCTCAACGAACTGCGCAAATCCGGCGACAAGGAGAACAACTGATGCGGAAATCGACCTTTCTCCTGCCCATCGTCGTGGTGCTGGTCGCGCTGGGCCTGTCGTCGCTGTTCATCGTGGATGAACGCGAAAAGGCGCTGGTGCTGCAATTCGGTCGTGTGATCGACGTCAAGGAAGAGCCGGGACTGGCCTTCAAGATCCCGCTGATCCAGGAAGTGGTGCGCTATGACGACCGCATCCTGAGCCGCGAGGTCGGCCCGCTGGAAGTCACCCCGCTGGATGACCGCCGACTGGTGGTCGACGCCTTTGCCCGCTATCGCATCACCGATGTGCGGCAGTTCCGTCAGGCGGTGGGTGCCGGTGGTATCGCAACCGCCGAGACGCGTCTGGACTCGATCCTGCGCGCCAAGACCCGCGAGATCCTGGGTTCGGTCAGCTCGAACGACATCCTCAGTTCCGACCGTGCCGCGCTGATGCTGCGCATCCGCAACGGCGCCATCGCCGAGGCACGCGATCTGGGGCTCGAGGTGATCGACGTGCGCCTGAAACGCACCGACCTGCCCGAAGCCAACCTGAACGCCACCTTTGCCCGGATGCGGGCCGAGCGCGAACGCGAAGCCGCCGACGAGGTGGCACGCGGTAACGAGGCGGCGCAACGGATCCGGGCGCAGGCCGACCGGACCGTGGTCGAACTGGTCTCCGAGGCGCGCCGCGAGGCCGAGATCGTCCGAGGCGAGGCCGATGCGCAAAGAAACGCCATCTTTGCTCAAGCCTTTGGCAAGGACCCGGAGTTCTTCGAATTCTACCGTTCGCTCTCGGCCTATGAAAAGGCGCTGCAAGGGGGCAACAGCTCGATGGTGATGAGCCCGGACTCAGAGTTCTTCAACTATCTGAAATCGCCCTCGGGCGCCGCGAAATAACCCAAGCGGCATCGACGGATACCGAAAGGGCCGGCCTCTGTGCCGGCCCTTTTCGCGTTCTTCTGACAGTCACCTTGATCCGTGGCTATGAATGCCCTCAAATACGGCAAAACCGGATGTAGGAACCTGATATGCGCTTGATCGACAGCTGTAACACCGCTTTGGCACAGCGCGCCCGAAGGACGGTAGTCGCTGGGACATCGCTCAGGTGCGGCCAATCCAGCGCTGATGCGTGGGCGCTTCGATGCATCGAAATGCTTGCGGTATTTGTGCCCGATCCGGCTGGCGGGGGAAGCTATTCCAGCTTGTGTGTTCGGACACGTTCTGGCGTAAACATATGATCGGGTTGGTTTTGCTTGCCCTCGGGCTGGTGCTGATCGCCGAGGGGGCGGTCTATGCGCTGGCGCCCGGCATGGTCGAAAGGCTGCTCGAGATTCTACGCAGCCTGCCGCTGGCGGCGCGGCGGCAGACCGGGCTGCTGAGCATGGTGTTCGGTCTGATCCTGGTCTGGGGCGCTTATCAGGTCGGGTTTTGACAGGTTTTGCGGGCGCCGGGGTGCCTGCGCCCTCATTTCCCCGCGATCCCGAGTTGCGGGCGGGGGCAAACTGACTACATTGTTGTCGAGACAGTGACCGGACAAGGCGGCGCCCCCGGTCGGCAGGTAGGTGACAAGGAGACCCCCAGTGCAGCCACAGGCACGCAGTATCGCCCGGACGCAGGATAGCAGGATGATCACCAACGCCCGGTTGATGGCGTTGGCGGGACTGAGCGTGCTGTTCCTGCTGCTCCAGACCCTCATCGCCCAGGCCCGGCCGGAAAGCCTGGCGCCGCTGGCGGACAAGGTCAGCCCGGCGGTGGTCAACATCACCACCTCGACCCTGGTCGAGGGCCCGACCGGCCCGCAGGGAATCGTGCCCGAAGGCTCGCCCTTCGAGGATTTCTTTCGCGAGTTCCAGGACCGCAACGGCGGTGGCGACCGGCCCCGGCGCAGCTCGGCGCTGGGCTCGGGATTCGTGATCTCCGAGGATGGCTATATCGTCACCAACAATCACGTGATCGCCAAGGCCGACGAGATCCTGATCGAGTTCTTTCCCGGCGACGGCCAGCCGGCGCGCGAATTGCCGGCCAAGGTGGTGGGCACCGACGAGAACACCGATATCGCGCTGTTGAAGGTCGAGGCGGACGGGCCGCTGAAATATGTCAAGTTCGGCAATTCCGACACCGCCCGCGTGGGCGATTGGGTGATGGCGATGGGCAATCCGCTGGGGCAGGGCTTCTCGGTTTCGGCCGGAATCGTGTCGGCCCGCAACCGGGCGCTCAGCGGCAGCTATGACGATTACATCCAGACCGACGCGGCGATCAACCGGGGCAATTCCGGCGGTCCGCTGTTCAACATGGATGGCGAAGTGATCGGGGTGAACACCGCGATCCTGTCGCCCAATGGCGGCTCGATCGGCATCGGTTTCTCGATGGCCTCGAACGTGGTCACCAAGGTGGTGGGCCAACTGCGCGAATATGGCGAGACCCGCCGCGGCTGGCTGGGCGTACGTATCCAGGATGTGACCGAGGACATGGCCGAGGCGATGGGGCTGGAAAAGACCGGTGGTGCGCTGATCAGCGATGTGCCGGACGGCCCCGCCAAGGAGGCCGGGCTCAAGGCCGGTGACGTCATCCTGAGCTTTGATGGGGCCGAGGTGCGCGACACCCGCGACCTGGTGCGCCGGGTGGGCGAAAGCGAGGTCGGCAAATCGGTGCGTGTGGTGGTGTTCCGCGACGGTGGCACCCAGACCGTGCTGGTGACCCTTGGCCGTCGCGAGGATGCCGAGCGCGCCGGTTCGGGAACCGAGGACGAGAACGATGGCGGCCAGTCCGAGCCGGAAGCCAGCAAGAAAGAGTTCCTGGGTCTGACGGTCAGCGTGCTGACGTCGGATATGCGAACCGAGCTGGGCCTTGCCGACGATGCGACCGGGCTTGCAATCATCGCGGTCGATGAAGCGTCGGAAGCCTTTGAAAAGGGATTGCGCACGGGCGATGTGATCACCGAGGCGGGGCAGCAGAAAGTGGCCACGCTGGCCGATCTGGAAACCCGTATCGACGAGGCGCGCGAGGCGGGCCGCAAGTCGCTGCTGCTGCTGGTGCGGCGCGGTGGTGAGCCGAGATTCGTGGCCTTGAGCCTCGATCAGTGACACGCGCGAACAACGACAAAAAGGCGGCCGGTTATCCCGGCCGCTTTTCATTTGGCGAGAGGACGTGATGGGAGATTTGCTCGAAACGCTTCTGGAATGTGAAACCCGGGTCTGGCAAGCGCTCGTCGCGGGTGATGCCGCGGCCGATATCGCGGCGCTCGATCCGGGTTTTCTGGGGGTTTATCCGGACGGCTTTGCCGGGCGCGACGCACATGCGGGGCAACTTGCCAATGGTCCGACGGTTGCACGGTTCACCCTGTCGCAGGCACGGGTGCTGGAACTGGCTCCGGGCTGTGCGGTACTGAGTTATAGCGCACGGTACCGCCGGGTCGGGCGGAAGGCGGACGAAGAGATGTATGTCAGCTCGATCTGGCGGCGGCATGGCGAGGGCGGCTGGCGCAACCTGTTCAGTCAGGACACGCCCGCGGTCGGTTGAGGCGCCAGAGAAAAAGAGCCATGTGCGAGGGCACATGGCTCAAGTGAGGTAATAGAGGTCAGTACGGGACGGAACACTGGGGATGCTCCCCGACCTCAGGACGGTAACCACGGACAGGTATGATGGCAGTGACGATTCGGGTCTGTGACCCATGTCACAAGCGATGAAAATCCGGTGCCGGGGCCACGGTTCCCAGGCCGCAGGCGCGGGTCAGATCTGATCGGGGTCGGCCAGCGCCCGCAGAGCATTCGGGTCGCGGATCGCAAGTGTCCCGCGCCCGACATCGATCACGCCCAACCGCTTCCAGGTGGCCAGGGTCTTGGAAATCGCCTCGCGCGTCGCGCCGACATATTCCGCCAGTTCCGCCTGCGACAGTCGCACCGTTGCCCCGCCCGCGTCGTGATGCGGTGCCAGGTGCAGCAGCTTGCGCGCCAGCCGGGTCGGAACAGGCAGAAACACCTGTTCGTTGAGTTGTCCGCCCATCCAGCGCATGCGCTGTCCGGCCAGCCGCACCATGTCGATGGCCAGTTCCGGATGCCGGTGAAGCTCGGCCATCACGTCGGCGCTGAGCACCCTGAGCACCCGCGACGGCTCTACCGCCGTCACCGTCGCGGTGCGCGGGCCGGGATCGAACAGCGCGATCTCGCCGAACACAGCGCCGGGGCCGACAAGATCGAGCGATAGCTTACGCCCGTCTAGCGAGAGGATCGATATTTCCATCGAACCCGCCAGCACGGCATAAAGCGCGTCCCCCGGATCACCCTGCTTGAAGAGCCCCGCGCCGCGCTCAAGCCCGATCTCGGTGGCCTGGGCCGCCAGCATCTGTTTCAGCCTTGGCGAGGCGTCGGCCAGAAAGCCGGTATCGGGCAGGGATATCATGGCGTCGCGGACCTTTCACGGGCTTCAGGTCAATACCCTAAGCCGGGGATGAGCGACACTCAAGCGGCGCGGTGGATCAGCCCTGATCCTGGTCGGGGTCGATCATATGGGCCTGCAACAGGCCGAATTGCAGCATGATGAAGCCCATCAGCAGGATTGGAAAGCCGAAGGTCTCGATCTTGACCCAGAGATCGGTGGACATGTTGCGCCAGACAAGCTCGTTGGCCACCGCCAGTCCGGTGAACGCGCCGCACAGCCGACGGGTCAGGATCATCCAGCCTTCGTCGCGCATGGGCAGCACGTCACCCAATACATAGGCCAGATAGGAGCGTCCCCGCATCAGCCCGATGCCCAGCAGGATCGCGAAGACGCCATAGACCAGCGTGGTCTTCATCTTGAAGAACCGCTCGTCGTTGAACCAGGCGGTCAGCCCACCAAAGAAGATCACCATGAAGGCGGTGAAGATCTGCATCCGGCTGAGCTTGCCCGTCAGGGCCCAGAGCACCCCCATCGCCGCCAGCAGGATGGGGATGAAGACCAGCGTTGCCACGATGAACCCCGAGTATTCGGCGCCGGCGATCTGAAAGGTCTTTTCCTTGAGCCTGAGGTAGATCAGGAAAAAGGCCACCGTCGGGCCCAGTTCCAGCACCTGCTTGATGATCGGGTTGATGTCCTTTTCCGCCGCCATGCCGTTCCTGTCCATTCCTTCAGCCTCCGAACTCAACTATCACCGCACCCGCTGCGATCAACCCCATCAGAGCGATCCGGCGCGGTCCGACCGTCTCTTTCAGCACCAGCCAGCCGATGAGCGCGGCAAACACGGTCGAGGTCTCGCGCAGCACCGCGGCCTCGCCCACCTTGTCGAGCCGCGTGGCCAGCATGATGGCGCCGAAGGAGAGAAAGGCGGTGATACCCCCGGCAAAGCCGCGCAGGATCAGGGGACCGGGGGCGGGGCGGAAGGTCATCGACCGCCAGCGCAGGCCCGCGATGACCGGAAACACCAGCCCGTCGATGAAGAAGAACCAGGCCAGAAAGGTGAACGGATCGGCGGTGGCCCGGATGCCATAGGCGTCATAGGTGGTGTAGAGCGCCACGAAGAGGCCGGTGATCGCCGCCAGACCCAGCGCGGGCATCAGCGTCTCGCGCGCGGTGTCGAGAAAGACCATGTTATAGACGGCAAGCCCGAAGATTCCCGCCAGCAAGACACCGACGCCCAGCCATTGCAGGCCGGTGAAGGTCTCGCCAAAGAGCAGATAGGCGCCGATCACGGTAAAAAGTGGCCCGGTGCCGCGCACCACCGGATAGACCACCGTATAGGCGCCCTTGGTATAGGCCATGGCCTGAAACAGCTTGTAGAAGACATGGATCAGCCAGGCGGTGGCGAAGATGGGCCACATATGCGGCTCGGGCCACGGGACAACGAAGAAAGCAAAGGGTGCGGCCATCAGCGCGTAGGCGCCGTCGATGGCGCCCCGGCTGAGCCAGGGATCGTGTCGGCCCTTTTGCAACGCGCCAAAGACCGCGTGCAGGAAGGCCGCCATGAGTGCGAGACCCAGCGCAAGGTCGTGACCGGCGCCGGTACCTTCGAGCGAGACGAGCCAGGTGCTCATGATCGCGGGGGAGTTTTCCGGGGCCAGCGCCGGGGGGCTGTCTGC